>JAJYHU010000275.1 GCA_021784615.1 Acidobacteriota bacterium
GTCATGCGGTCGCCGGCTGCAAAGATCAGCTTCACGGGCAAGACTCCGCGCTCTTTCGCAATCTCACTCAAGCTGACCAGCCAAGTGGGATCAGCCACGATCACGTTATAACGATAGCGGATCATCCGGTCGTAGACTTCCTGGGGGTGCGGTTTGCCCACCGCCGAACAGAAAACTCCCAGTTGTTTGCAGGCCAGAAAAGTTACCCAACTGCTGATCCAGTATCCGGCGTCAAAAGTGCAGACCACGCGGTCCGGGGGCCGCATGCCGTTTTCATAAAACGCCGCCGCCTCGTAGCGGGCTGCAAGGTCGAGCTCAGCATAGCTGAACCCCACGCGCTTCGGTCCGCCGGAGGTTCCCGTAGTTTCAAATACAGCCTGCGGTTCGGCGCACAAGAAATCTTCGTCAGAAAAACTCAAAATGTCTTCGGGCGTTGTGAAAACGTCACCGAGGTCATGAGGCGTACGCACACGGTCGGCACGGATACCGGCTTGCTGAAGCTTTCGAGAAAAGAATTTTTGGCGGGAAGCCGCGTAAAGAACCACCCGGCGGAAAGCCTCCGCCTGCATTCTGCGGATCAATGAGGGAGGGAGGGATTTGCCCCAACGGACGAGCCTGGGAACGGAATCCCCGATCACCCGGCGTTCAACGAATTGTCGCAAGCCCGCTACCATTGAATTATCAGACCCCACTCCCGGAGCATCGTCCGTAAAGCGATCGAGACCCGCCCTTTACATCACATATGCCGAATCGCCTGTCCTTGGTGAGGGCGCCGCCAGCAGGTCGATAAAGGTAGATTTCTCAAGCAAGGCTCTCGCAACCTGAGCGACCGCGTAAGCCGCATCGGGACGGGCCACTTCCCTGGCGCGCCTCTCGATCGTCTCGCGCGGCTCCGGGGTCTCCAGCAGGCGGGAAACCAAGGCCGGAATTTCTTCAGGTCTTTGGGCCGGGAGCGCGACCCCTTGCCGGACCAGCAGGCGAAGATGTTGCTCTTCAGTGCCGGGAATCGGATGTGTGAGAATCATCGGAACTCCCGCAGCCATCGCCTCGGAAGTTGTGACGCCCCCCGGCTTGGTAATCAACACACTCGCCGCTCCCATTAACTCAGGAATGGCATCCGTCCAGCCAAAAACATGGAGGTCAACGGCAATCTGCCCGCGCAACGCTTCGAGACGCAGGCGAAGATTTCGATTCCGTCCCGCAACGGCAATAACCTGGAGCGGCTGCCGGCAGATCTCCAGGCTTCGGATAATGGCGTCGAGCGGAGCAGGCCCCATGCCGCCGCCCATCACCAGAACCACGGGCCGCTTGGCGTCCAGGCCCAGTGCGCGGCGCAATTCCGCACGGTCAAAATTGAGGGCGAAGGCAGGATCAACGGAAACTCCACAGGTCAGAATACGATTTGCCGAAACACCCCAGCCGATGAGCTGGCGCTTCGCCTCGTCGCTGCCGACGCAATAAACATCAATCTCCCTCTTCACCCAGGGGAGCTCCGTATGGAAATCAGTTTGGGCGGCCAGGATAGGAGCATTAAACCACCCCTCGCGGCGGCCCAACGCAGCAAGTTCAGCAGCGCCCACTTCGGTGGCAATCACCAGGTGGGGTTGAAGGGTCCGCAGCTGCTCAAGAACGCTCCGGCAGCCGCGCCGGAAAACCCACTCTGGAGCCGTGGCTTCATGCCGCCTCAGTTGCCGCCACTCAAACACCTTCCGCCAAGCCCAGGGTGCGTGCCGAACCATCCACCAGTAGGGGCGAACATAGAGGTTATGAAACCAGGGCTTCGCCAGATCCAACGCATCGATCGTCCGCGCATCAACGTTGTCCGCTCCATCATGAAGCGCCTGGTGAATAGCCTGACTTGCCCGCAAGTGGCCGGCTCCAACACCGAGCGTCAGGATCGCGATCCGCCTGATTTCCATGTCTGCTCCGATTCAGTTGTTCCTGGTGGCGCGCTATCGCTGCATTCAGCCCCAGCGCCGAACCAACAACACGGCATTCAGCCCTCCAAACGCAAAGGAGTTCGAAAGCGCCACCCGGATGGGCTTTTCGCGCGCCTGGTTAGGGACGTAGTCAAGATCACACTCGGGGTCGGGTTGGGTGTAATTTGCCGTGGGCGGGATGACACCGCGTTCGAGCGCCATAACGGTAGCAACAAGTTCAGCCGCGCCCGTTGCGCCCATCATGTGCCCGTGCATCGATTTCGTCGAACTGATCGCCAGTTTTCTGGCGTGATCCTTAAAGACCGCCTTGACGACCTGGGTTTCGGTCGAGTCATTCAACCGCGTTCCCGTCCCGTGGGCGTTGATGTAATCAATCTCCTCGGGGCTATGGCCGGCTTCGTCGAGAGCCATGCGGATGGCTCTCGCCGGGCCATCCACGGTCGGCTGGGTAATATGTGAGGCATCGGAACTCATGCCGCAGCCGGCAAGCTCACCATAGATCCTGGCGCCACGCTTGGTCGCATGGGTAAGTTCTTCAAGCAGCAGAATCCCGGCGCCTTCACCCATGACCAAACCTTCGCGATCCGCTGAAAAAGGACGGCACGCCGTGCTGGGGTTCCCATTTCCAGAAGCCAGCACCCGCACCGACTCCCAGCAGCGCATCATCCCATAGGTAATTGGAGCGTCGGCCCCGCCGGCCAGCATCACGTCCGCCATGCCGAACTTGATCAGATGGAACGCCTCGCCGATGGCGTGGCCGGACGACGAACAAGCCGTGGCCGTAGAGAGCGCCGGCCCTTGCGCGCCATACTCCATGCAAACCTGTGAGGTGGCGGCGTTGTGCATGATCTTCGGAATCGTAAAAGGGTGCAAACGCGTCGCCTGGCAGGCGTAAAGGCTGTGGTAACCGGCATCAAAACTTCCCGCTCCACCCATGCCGGAACCCATGACGACGCCGAAGCGCGGCCGTTCCTCGTCCTTGACCGTAATGCCGCTTGTTTCCATTGCTTCACGGGCCGCAATCAGCCCGAATTGCGCGAAGCGGTCCAGCAGGTCCTGGCGCTTGGCGGGAAAATAGTCGTCCGGATTGTAGCCGGGAATCTCCGCCGCGATCTGAATGCTCAAAGCCGAGGGATCAAATTGAGTGATGCGGCAAATGCCTGAATGGCCTCGCGTGAGGCTCTCGAAAAAGGCCTCCTTGTTCTTGCCGATGGCGGTGAAAACTCCCATCCCTGTAATGACAACCCTGCGCACCGTGGACTCCTGAAGAACCTTAGTTGCTAACGGCGGGCGTACCGCCTTTGGCCATCGCCGCCAGATCAGAGACGTCTTTGCCCTCAAGCACCCGAGTGAGACTGTCAGCAACTTGCCGGACGCTCTTCATGTTCTGAGCCACGGCGTCTGGGATATCGATCTTGAACTCTTCCTCAAGGGCAAACAAGATGTTGACCCCGTCCAAAGAGTCAATTCCCAGTTCAGCAAAAGTTGAATCCATCGTCACTTTGCTGGGGTCAAGGTGCTGCTCACGTGCAATGATTTCCATGACTTTTTCGCCTGCGTCCATTTCCACTCCTTCTTACTGGTTCGGATCCCGGACCGTTTCTCTTATGATCCTTACGATGATATTTCGATGGGGTTCTTTGCCGCCAACTCCCCAACAACCCGCAGCAACTCGGATAACCGAAAAGGCTTTTCCAGAAATCCCTTAACGCCGTGCTTCTGGGCAAGCTCTCTCTCCGCTCCGCTGATGAAAGAACTCATCAGAATCGCATCGCATTTTACATTCCGCTGCTGCAATTTATACAACAAATCCAGTCCGGTTTCTCCCGGCATCCGTAAGTCGATCAGGATAATAGCCCGGCTATTGTCTCCACTGAGAGCTTCCCAAACGGCGTCACTCCCCTCAACAGCCTGCACTGGATATCCATTGGCCCGAAGAACTTCCGAAAGCAAGTTTCGACTTTCTTGATCGTCATCCACTACCAGCACACGTCTTGAGCCCACGGATCCACCTGTAAAGGAAGAGTTCCAGCCGTCAAACCGTAGGTGTCACCCGCATTCAAGCCTCCAAACTTCAACACTTCATTTATCCAATTTATTTTGTTGACGATACAGCTTAAATCAATAAACTAGCTCAGCGTCGCCCTGGGTAATATGTGTCATTTTGTTACACTTCTTAACATTGTTGTATTTTAATGTGGCACACATTTCCAGAATTTATTGTGGTCACCGTGACGATATCGCTTCGATCGGGAAAGAAAGATTCACCATAGCTCACTCCACCGCCTCGGGCGTAAATTCCTCAATAGGAACAAACTTCAGCCCCTTGTCCATTGCCGCATCGATGATGGCAGAAAGAGCTCTGACGGTGCTTGATTGGTCCACTTTTTCAGGAGGTTGCCGTTCATGACCATCGTGGAGAAGCACCACGGAGCCTGACCGCATTTCACGGGTGGTAGCCTTGACGATGGCCTCGGTGCGGTATTTCCAGTCGTACCCGGCCGCCGACCACATCACCATCGTCAGGCCTCTGGCCTTCAGGATCGGCATCAGGCCAAACCACCGGGTGCCATAGGGAGGCCGGAAAAAGCTCGGGTGCACCCCGGTAACTTTCTCGATGATGGCCTGCGTGTGGTCGATTTCCCCGGCCAAGAACTTCCGAGTCCGCAAGTAAAGTAACGGATGGGAATAAGTATGATTGCCAACCGTATGACCTTCTCGAACGATGCGCCGGGCGATTTCCGGATGGCGTTCAACGTTTTTCCCGCAAAGGAAGAAGGTTGCCGGAACCTTGCGTTCAGCAAGGATGTCGAGAATTTGTTCCGTAAACGGCGAGGTTGGACCATCATCGAACGTCAAAACAACGCTGCCGCTTTCGGCGGGTCCGCGAAACAGCACGGGCCGGAAAATCGTCGATGTGGGAGCCAGAAAGGCATAGACCACCGCCGCTCCGCACCCTGCAATCACCAGAAGTCCGACAGCTAAACCAATCATGGGGTCATAATTATGAGAAATTCGATGTAAGTCCCAGCGGTCACAGCCAAAATCCGTTGAGATCACCTACCCGACAGCACGGCTGAAGACCCTTCTACAGCAGGCGATTATCCTACCACAACCGCGCCGCGGCGGAAAACAAGTTCAGCCAGCGCGGTGATTTTACAAACGGCATTCCGCCGGGGTCGATTTGCGGGCATTATCTGTTATACTCTCCGGCACCGGGTTTGAAACCCCAGGCTGGTCGCCAAGGCAGGAATCCGCCGCGAGGTTGGAAAGACCAGGCAAGGTTCCGCCGGCGAAACTCTTATACGAGAGGGTGGCAAAGCAGGATGCAGATGACTCTAAGGAGCCGATTTGCACAACGTTCGCTGATCTTCTTCTTGATTGCAGTTTTCTTGCTGGCGACGGCATGGATTGGCAAAACCTACGTTGCCAATCGCCTGTCCCACACTCTGACCATCCATAACCTCCGTCTGGCCTCGCAGTATGACCCGGGAAATGCCGCATACCACGTCCAGTTGGGCCGCCTGTACCAGTACAGCGTTACAAACGCAAGACCCAAGCAGGCCATCGAGCAGTTTCGCCGCGCGGTTGAGTTGGATCCATACGATCCGCAAGCGTGGCTTAACTTGGCGGCAGCCTTGGAGTTTGAGGGACAAACCTCTCAAGCTGAAAAATATCTGAATCACGCCTCCACTCTGGCGCCCAATCTCCCGATTTACCAATGGACAATCGGAAACTATTTTCTGCTCCACGGAAACACCCAGGAAGCATTCCGTCATTTGAAAGTGGTGCTCGCCGGATCACGCGAATACGACCAAACGGTCTTCAACGTCGCGTGGAAGGCCTCCGGCGATGCCCATCAAATCCTCCAAGAGCTCATTCCGAATGACTTGGCGGCCGAGTTCAGTTATCTTGATTACCTCACCTCGCTTCAAAAGTTTCCCGAAGCCGCTGCCGTCTGGCAGCGTATCGCTGCCAGCCCGAAAAACTTCGACCCGCATCAGACCGCAGCCTACATTGACGCCTTGCTGAGAGCCCAGCATCCCGGTAAAGCCTATCAGGTCTGGGCTGACCTTGAAGACCGAGGGTTGATCCGGAAGCCCACAAATGAGAATGGACCGAATCTCATCACGAATGGCGATTTTGAGGACAACCTTTCCCAGATGGGTTTTGGATGGCGGATCATCCCCGTGGTCGGCGTCTATGCAGGGCTGGACACTTCCACTTTCCATTCACCCGGCCATTCCCTGGCGGTGCAATTCTCCGGAAAGCAGAATCTGGACTATCGGCAAATCTATCAGTTCGTTAAGGTGTCTCCAAACCGGAATTACCACCTTCAGGCTTTTATGAAAACGGAAGGCATCACTACGGATAGTGGCCCGCGCTTAGAGGTTCGCGACGCTTACAATCCTCCCGCGCTCGACCAGTTTTCCGAAGATGCAACAGGGACCAGCGAAGGCTGGAACCTCGTGAATCTGGACTTCAAGACGGGGCCCAAGACGGACCTGATCATCGTGGCGCTGGCGCGTCTGCCTAGCAAAAAGATCGACAATCAAATCGCCGGCAGAGTTTGGCTGGATGACGTCGTCCTCACTCCTGCTCCGGCATCCGATTCGAGCGCGCCCTAAAAGCTGATCCCAACACAACAACTGGCGCCGGCAAAACATCGTTCGGACGGAAAGGCGCTGTGCGCTCCTGATCCGGCAAGTCACCTGGAGAATTCCTCCGCCGGCGGCAGTCTAAATTCCCGCGAAACCCGGCAGGCTATCCCGCGCACAGACCACGGCCTTTTACAAGTGCGGGAAGTCAATCTGGCAGTTGTTGCCAAAGGTAAAAGAGTTGATGGTGAGTCCTGCGCGGGTGGGAAATAATTCGACTTTGTGGCTTCCAAACGCGGGGTTTGATACCAGGTAGTACATGCGAGGCTCGCGGACCTCGATATAGGAGCGTCCTTCCCGGTCAAACCGGACGTCCACTCCTTTGTTCTGCGGGGTAAGATCTTTTCCGTCCTGGCGGATGTAAACGCGTGAAGGGTGTCCGTGTTCGACGTTCATCACCGCGTATAACTCCCGCGCGTGATAGCGCATTGCAAGCTCATCCGTTGAAGGCGCATCGCCTTTTTTCTTGCCGCGATAGATCATTCCATTACTTTGGTCAGGATTCGTTCCATTATCGGTTTCCCACGGACCCGACACGGCGGCATGCCCGTCTTCGATTCTGACAGGCAGCTTATAATGAAGAGTCTTCCCCTTGCGGTAGCCTTGCGGGTTTGCAAGAATCCCGCGGCCGTGCATATATCCAACATACATTTCGGGAGTGGAAATGCCGCAGGAAGGCGCAAAGGCATCTTCTTCGGGAGGGATGGTGTAGCTGGCTGGGAATTGCAGCCCCGGATGCGCTTCCTTAAGGAGCTTCTGGATGGCGCGTTCCATCGCGCTGTCGCCGCCCTCGCCGATTCGGTTATAGCGGATATAGCCCTTCGCGTCGACCAGAAACCGGTTGGGCCAGGATGAACTGTGATAGGCGGTCCAAATGCTGAACCAATCATCCACCACAACGGGATACGGCAGCCCGAATCGCTTGACGGCAGCCTTGACGTTCCTGACGGGGTAAGCAATATCAAATTCCGGATCGTGGACTCCAACAATCTCAAAGCCGTAGGGGTGGTACCGCTCGTACCACTTCTTGTTCTCTGCAAGCGTCCGGATGCAGTTGATGCAGGTATATTCCCAGAAGTCGATCAGCACGACCTTGCCGCGAAGTTTTGACATCGAGAGCGGCGGCGAGTTGATCCATGCAACTTGCGGCCGGGCGGCCGGCGATTCGTCTCCAAAGGAAGGCTGCGAGCTTTCAGGGGACTGAGGGAAACCCCGTCCTGCGGTTGGCGACTGCTGCGGCAAAGCTTCGGAACGAGTGAAAGAAATGGCCGGAGTCGGAAGGGGAAATTCCGGCGCGCGCACATGCATCTTGATCAACAGTGGGGATTCAACTCCCTGTCCTCCAAGACGAACGGGGCTCGCTCCCAGACCGAAAATGCAGACGACAAGTAAATATTTCAATCTTGCCTCTCTAACAATTTCATTGGCGGCAAGGGCCTGCATCTGTCCGTGTTCCTTCTCCGCAAGACCGAGCCCGCCATGGCCTTGTCATCTATCGGGACGGCATCCTCCGGCTCGCCCCTGTCGGCAACCCCGAAAACGTTTGCTTTCTGGCCTCTAACGCTTTATAAGTTTTGATGCCATTGCAGTATGAGCTAATATTAATGTTGCCCTCGGGGCGCCGGTCATCTTATCCATCGTATCAGACATTTTGAGCGCACCTATGCACACAAACCTTGTCGTCGAGTTTATTCTCTGGTTGCTGATCGCCGCCTCTGTCATCGCCATTATCGCGGCCCGTCTTCGGATTCCCTATACGGTTGCCTTAGTGCTTGGCGGATTGGCTCTCGGCGCCATTCACATTCCTATCCTGCAAAGTGTGACCGGCCAAAGGCCGGATTGGCTGACGCCGGACATCGCCCTGATTATCTTTCTGCCGCCACTGCTGTTTGAAGGCAGCGTCAAGATCCAGCTTAAGCATTTGCGTGATAATCTCATCCCCATTTTGCTTCTGGCCAATGTTGGAGTTCTGGTCGCCACCGTTATCACCGGATTTGTCGTGCACTGGGAGGTCGGTCTTCCAATCCTTGCAGCGCTCCTGTTCGGTTCAATCATATCGGCAACAGACCCTGTCTCGGTCATCTCAATCTTCAAAGACATGGCGGTGAACAAGCGGCTTTCGATCATCGTCGAAGGTGAGAGCCTGTTCAATGATGGAACGGCGGCGGTGCTCTTCGGCATTTTGCTGGCCGGCCTCTCAACCGGGCAGATCAGCCTCGGCTCAGGCATCGAAAAGTTCCTGGTGGTGGTTCTTGGCGGAGCGGCAGTAGGGCTCGCCTTCGGCTACATTGCCAGCAAGATCACCCAACAAATCGACGAGCCTCGCATCGAAATTACCCTCACCACGATTCTGGCCTACACCGCGTATCTTGCGGCGAACTCCCTTCATTTGTCCGGCGTCATCGCAACGGTGGCCGCCGGGCTCACGATCGGCAACTTTGGCGTGCGCGTCGGCATGAATCCCCGCACCCGGGTCGCCATGTGGTCTTTTTGGGAATATTTCTCATTCGTCATCAATTCGATTGTCTTTTTGCTGATCGGTCTTGAAGTACGCCTCACGGACCTTTTGCACGTCTGGCCCGCCACGCTGCTGGCGATTGGAGCCGTGCTGCTTGGACGGGCGCTTTCCGTCTACACTGTTTCGCCGATCAACAATGCTTTTTCTGAAAAGATTCCGTTCCGCTGGCAGCACGTTATGGTTTGGGGCGGCATGCACGGGGCCCTTTCGCTAGCCCTCGCCCTGAGTCTGCCCCCGACGTTTCCCTATCGGGATCAAATCCTGGCCATGACCTTCGGCGCTGTGGCCTTCACCATCGTTGTCCAGGGGCTAACCATCAAACCCTTGCTCCAATTCCTGGGAATAACCACCAGCAAGGAAGATGACTACGAACGCGCCCGCGTCCGCCAGATTGCCATCGGAAGCGCCCGCGCCGAACTCGACTCCATGGTCCGCGGACATTTGATTTCATACCCGATCTATGAGCGATTTCATCATGAGCTTCAAGACCAACTCGATCAGGTCAAATCGGAAATCGTCGAAATTTACAGGAGAGACGAAACGCGGGCATCTGAAGAGGTTCGCCTGGCCACGCTTCGCCTGGTGACCGCGGAGAAAAGCTCCATCGAACAGGCTATGCACGACGGAATCATCTCATCACTGTCGGCAAAGAACATGATTGACGCCGCAGAGCGGGCGCTCGACCAGCTCAATGACCCGGAAGCAAAGCTGAAAGAGTAAGTTTGTTGAGCTCGCGGGGCGGGAATCCCTTTCCCGCCGGACGCTGATGGGTTCCAGACATCGCTGAGGGGTACTCCAAGGCAGCCTTGCTCGTCATGCGAACGATAGCCTTAAAACTCAAATCCCGCCCG
>JAJYHU010000430.1:0-4576 GCA_021784615.1 Acidobacteriota bacterium
GGCCAACGGCCGCTCCATACGCGCCTTGCGCTACATTAGGAACGTTTCGCACGCAAAAACAAACGGCCAGCGAGCGCGATGACTACCATACGCATTCCCCCCCTGGGCCGCCGTAGCTTCCATTGTTGAATAAGCGCGACGCAGCCCGGGACAGTGTGCGCCGCCCGCCCCTGGAGTGGTCGCCGGGATTCAACAGGGAATTCCTAAAGCGCTTCCCTGCCAGCTTCCGTAACGCGGGGACCAAGCCGGTCCTGATTTTCTATTTCGCGGGTCTTGTCGTGGGCGTGGTCCTGGGCCGATCAGTTGGCCAGCCGCATCGTTATGCTGCGGCTGGCCAGGACTCCCTTTAATGCTGGCCTGGAGAACGGCTCCACGAGGTTCACCGAGCGGCTGAATGCACCGCTAGAAGGTAATCCGTCCCGCCAACTGAATATTGCGAGGCAGGTTGGTCTGAGTCTGGTAACCCGCAATCTTTCCGAAGCACAAGCTCGAGATGCTGGTGCAGGAACCCGGCGGATTCCAGAATTGTGGGGTATTGAAGGCGTTAATCCAATTTGTCATGAATGTGAATTTCACGTTTTCGGTGATATTGAAGCTCTTGAACAAGCCCAGGTTGAAATCGTGAATATACGGCACTCGCACGCGCCCGTCGATTACGTTCCAGGTTACCGGGGCGTAGGGGTTTGTCTTGAGTTGAAAAGCCGCTGGGTTTGCCCACTGGTTTATATTCTGATTTGGGGCGTTCGGATTCACGCCCGACACGGGAATGGTATCTGTGGCAAACCGCCACGGCGTGCCGGACTCAACACGAACCAGCCAGTTGAATTGCCAGCCTCCCACGGCTTGGTTCAGCCAGCCTGGCAGTTTGGCCGCAAAAGGCTGGCCCCGTCCGATCGGAAATTCCCAGACCCCGTTGAGAAAAAACGTTTGAGGTATGTCAAACGGATCGAGCGTCTTTTCAAGCGTGGTATCAAAAGCGTTCTGATAAAAGTAGCGCCCCATATGTCGTGACTTCGTGTAGGCCACGCTAAGGCTGAGGCCTCGGCTGAAGTGTTTGGTGAGCTGCACCACCAGAGCGTGGTAGGCCGAGTTGCCAATCGGAATATCGTTCTCCGTAACGCTTGTAAATTGGGGATAAGCAAGAAGCAAATGACTGAGGGAGATCGTCGACTGGTTCAGGGCGTAGCCGGGAACCAAGCCGGCGAAAGGATTGGTTACCACCTGGTTCAGGTACGATGACCCCTGAGCCATTTCAGACGCTGTAAGGAAATTAAGGTTACGGCTGACGGGAACCCGCGAAATGCCGTTGTACGTATAGCCCACCGTCAACACCATGCTCGGAGTCAATTCCCGCTGAATATTGAAACTAAATTGTTGGGACCTCGGCATACGGGCTTGCGGGTCAACGAATGAGACGCCGGCCCCAACGTCAGTCATCAGTCCCAATGACGATCCCGTCGAGATCATTAGGCCGGTTGGAAAAGGATTGTTGATGAGGTTTTCGGGCATATAGTCCGGAGCGAAAGCCACGGAGTTCGTCGTCTGGCTGAAGCCGGCCGAGCCGGGGTCATACACGGCTCCCTGATAAAACAACCCCCATCCGGCCCGGATGACAGTTCGATTGTTCAGCATATAGGCGGCGCCGAGCCGCGGGCCAAAGTCCGTGTAAGATGTATTATAGGGTGAGCGTGAAGCCCCGCCGACGCCGGGGAACGTCAGGCCACCTACCAGGTTGCCACAGGCCGGACAATTTGACGCGCCAGGAGCGTTTGCGACCTGTGTTGCAAGCGGACTCGCAACGGTGGTCTCGAAGGCGCCGGTCATCGCGTTGAACCGATCGGTCATTGGCCCATACCAGTCCCAGCGCAGACCAGCGTTAATCGTCAGCTTGGGCGTCAGCCGGATATCGTCCTGAATATAGGTATCCATTGATTTGTTTTGGCGAGCGGGCTCACTGTTAAGGTCGATACTCGCTGAACCCACACCGAGATCGAAGGCGGCCACAGCGTTGCCCGAGGATGGGGTGTTGATTTGAGGGTTGTAGTTGGTATAGGTGGGAGAAAAACCAAACGCTCCCGCGTCATTTCCCGGTGCAAGCTGGTAATATCGCTCCAGCAGGCCCTGCCACCCAACCTTGATGGTCTGCCGCCCGAGCAACTTCGTCAAAACTGCGGACAGGGTATTCATCTGGTCAGGCTGCTGGCTGCCGCCGCCGGTTCCCGCGCCGGTGAACTGCGGCCCCCCTAAGGTGCTTCCACCAAATGAAAAGACCGGGAAACAGGACGCTGCCTGGGAAACGAACGTCTGGCTGAATCCCAGTTGCGACGGTCCCACACCGCAGCGTTGATATTGGATGTTCTCTGTAAAATAGCGCTCCATGCCAAGCTCGACATCCAAAACGCTAGTGGGGGAAAGCGTATGGGTGTAGCTGATGAACGCATTTTCGTTCGCACGGACAAAGGGGGAACCGCTATTCGGATTCGCCGCATTATCATAGAATTTGACGTCATACGCGCTAAAATTCTCATGGATGTACCGAACCGAAATCCGGTTGGTGTCGTTGATGTTATAGTCCACGCGCGACGTGTATTCGTGCAGCTTTCCCACCGCCGAGCTATTGGCGGTTGGAAAATAATTATTAGCCTGCGTGATCGGAGCGCCGGTCGCGTTCGACATCGGAATGAGCGCCCAGAAAGGCGCTGCCACAGGGGTCATCAGGTTCGTCGGGATCACGTTGCCGGAGAACGCGGTGCGGGTGTACTGGCCGGTCTGGGGATCATAAGCAACGGTAAATGGATTGTAAATGGTTTGCAGCGCTGCCGTGCCGTTGTTGTTGTAGTAGGTCTGGGAAAAATCCCCGTTGCGCTGCGCCAGAGTGGGAACGGTTCCCGTATAAGCTTTCGGGGTTCTATCGATGATGGATTCATAGCTGAAGAAGAAGAACGCCTTGTTCCTCTTGATCGGCCCACCAATCTGTCCGCCGGGAGTATTGAAGTTAGTGGGCAGCTTCGGCTTGCCTGCCAGGTTCCGGTCGAAAGTATTCGCCGCCAGGGCCGTCGTGCGGTTGTACTCGAACAGCTGGCCGTGGAACTTGTTCGTGCCGGACTTCGTTTCAACGGCGATCACTCCGCCCAGCGTATTCCCGTACTCGGCGCTGTAGGGATTGGTGATCACCTTCATTTCGTTCGTGGTCTCCTGGGTAGGGATATAGCCGAAGATGTGACTGATATAGGACATGCGGTTGGGAACCCCGTCAACGACCATGGCATTGGTGGCGCCCTGAGAATTATTACCGGATTGACTGCCGTTGATCGACATGGAACTCGACCCGCTGTTATCGAACGGCGTGTAGCTCTTCATAGCGCTCGTCGGAAGAACTCCGGGAGACGTATAGGCCAATCCAATAACGTTGCGCTGCTGAGTGGGCGTGTTGTTCACGCGCACCGTGTCAACGTTCGATCCGGTGTCCGCTCTTTGAGCCTCCAGCAGGCTTCCCGTCGCACGGACGGTAACCGTTTGTGCTACGGCACCCATCTTCAATTTCACATTGACTGAGGGATTAGAAGCTGCCTGAACCAGGACGTTGTCCACAACTGCCTTCGTAAACCCGCTGTGGGTTACAGTGACCGTGTACGTGCCCGAAATCAGCGACTGCACGGTGTAGTAACCATCGGACGTTGTGCTGGCGTGATAGCTCACGCCCGTATTGATGTTCGTAACTGTAACAGCCGCCCGCGGCACTGAGGCGCCTGAGGGATCCGTAACGTGACCGCTGATCGCCCCCGTAACACCTCCCTGGCCGAATAATGGACTCGCTGCCATGAATACCAGAAAAACAGATACAGCGAGAAAAAAGAAAGAAGGAAACGCGTGTCTTAAATTCGTGTTGGGTCTTGCCACCTTGCAACCTCCTTTTGCGAAGTCAGAATCCACATCTTTTCTCCTCCTTTGTGCAACAGCGACCCGGCACAATTTACTTTAACGGTAAAGTGAACGTTGCGAACTTATACATCGCGGAATAAGTAATATCAAGAAAAAGTTACAGGACACCGCTTTAAATTAGTGACTCGTCCCAGAGGGAATACATTGTTTAGCCTTGCTGCCATTACTCCATATATTGTTCATAAAAGGCGGCATAATCTCCATAAATTGAAGCATGCTCCGGATGAAGGGCCACCCGCCCGGCTAACCCAGGAAGCGATCTCATATTGACCGAAGGTTCCTGGCGAGTTCTGAAAATAGTTTACTTTAACGCATAACTAACCCAGGCGAGATGCCAAACCCGCAACGTCTGGAAAACCTGAACAGATACGTATGGAAAATGGCTACCTTAAGCGCGTAAAATAACCGAATGACGATACTCATTCCGCAATTACATTGGAACAGCAGGGTGGGGGGAACTAATGTCCGTAACCATGAGGGATATTGCACGCGATCTGAATGTATCTGCGGTAACAGTTTCTAAAGTCTTGCGGAATCACCCCGACATCGGTCCCGCAACACGCGAACGCGTCCTGAAGCGAGTCAAGGAACTCCATTACCAACCCAACTGGGCGGCCCGCAGCCTGGTGACGGG
>JAJYHU010000430.1:4586-9945 GCA_021784615.1 Acidobacteriota bacterium
GTAGTCCCCACAAGCACCCACCCCTTCTTTGCAGAGGTGGCAAATGGAATTTCCAGAAGAATTCGGCGCAAAGGGTACAGCTTGGTCGTTTCTTCCTCGGAAGAGGATGCGCAACTCGAGAGAATGGAAATCGAGCATTTGCTGGCGAGGCAGACGGATGCCCTGATCATCGCCTCCGTCCAAACATCAATCGAGAGCTTTGTTCAGATCCAGGAGCGCGGAGTGCCTTACATCTTGATCGATCGAAATTCTCCCGGACTTAACTCCAACTACGTGGGCGTTGACAATGAGGAGATCGGCATGCTTGCCACCGAGCACCTCATCCAAAATGGAAGGGGCCGCATCGCGCACATTCGCGGGCCGGACCTCAGCACGGGCCAGGGACGGCTGGACGGCTACCGTAACGCCCTTGGCCGGCATGGCTTGAAGGCGCTTGCAAGCTACGTCGTTCGGGGCGAGTCGTATGATGAAAATTCGGAAAAGAGCGGTTACGAAGCCATGCAAGAACTTCTCTCCGTCAAGCCACTTCCTGATGCCGTCTTCTGTTTCAACGATCCCGTCGCCATTGGGGCGATGAGAGCTGTTTTTGAGGCCGGGTTGCGAGTGCCGCAGAATATCGCGCTGATCGGATCGGGAAATCTCCATTTCGACGAAGTCCTCCGAGTGCCGCTCTCAAGCATTGACCAGGCAAGCGTTTTAACCGGGGAGAGAGCTGCAGATCTGGCCTTGCAGCTCATTAAGCGCAAGGTCTCGGTCCGAACACGGGAAATCCTTTTGCCAACGAAAGTTATCGCCAGAGCTTCCAGCCTGCAAATCGCATGCTAGACGAAGCCCGCGTCAAGCGTTGGTTGGATTGAGCCGAGTCCGAAGGAAACAAGGGCGACTACGTGCATGGAACCAGGTGAGACTGCGCCAAATCAACCGATCACCCATCGCCCAATCCCTCAATTACCAAGGTCTCCATCGCCGAGGGCCGAGGGCCGCCAATAGCCCCTGTATGTAGGCTACATGTGAGGCTTGCCCCGCCCCATGAGACAAATGGGATTTTGTGGCCAAAAACTGTCACAAAATTAAGATGTGTATTTTCAGAAGTTTACAATTTTATTGCGGCCTGAAAATCCGAAAGAAGGCCAAAGTCGTTCCAACACGACACACCGGGCAAGTTTTACAGCGTGGGTCGCAATCGCGCAAAGTGTCAGCTTGCTTTGGAGCCAGCGCCCGAGCGCAGGCGCAGGCAGGTGATCTCCGATGGGCAGCCGACGCGCAGCGGCAGGAGCACCTTGCCGATTCCCCGGCTCACGTAGATCTGCGTGCCGTCCAGCCGGTTCCAGCCCTGAATGAAGCGCCGGCCAAGCCTCGGGTTTCCGTAGAGCGCGCCCACCCACGGCAGCCGCACCTGGCCGCCATGCGTGTGTCCGGAAAGCACTAGATCGATCTGGTGCTTGGCCGCCATGCGGATGCCCATGGGGTTGTGGCAAAGCAGGATCTTGGGATCGTGCGAGGGGACGTGCTTCACCGCGGATTCAAGGTCATCAGCGCCCCACCACAGGTCGTCAACTCCCAACAGCCAAAGCGGCGCATGGTCGGTGTCGAGGGCAAAGTGGGAATTGCGGAGCACACGGATTTGCTGGGCCTCAAGCGCGCGCGTCATCTCATCAGCGTCCACTTGGAAATCATGATTCCCCAGGACGGCAAAGACTCCCAGCCTGGCGCTGAGCTTGCCTAGAACCTGCGCCACCGGCCCGATGTATGAAGGCGAGAACGTCACGTAGTCGCCGGTCAGCGCAATCAGGTCAGGCTGCAATTGATTAGTCAGATTGACGACCCGCTCCACATCTTCAAGCGGGGTGTACAGGCTGTGGTGAATGTCGGTGAGTTGGACAATCTTCAAGCCGTCATGCGCCGGGCCAAGCCGCCGCAGATGGATGTCCATTTGCGTGATCTCCGGCCCCGGTGACCGCCCCGACAAGGGAACTCTGGCTTCGCGTCCTGAAAGCGACAGCGTGATCAGTCCGCGACGTCTCGCGTAGCGCTTTGATCCCTTGAGCGTCCTCATCCTGTTTCCCCGCGCCCGGAAGCTTGAACGCTACGGGCGCAAAAGAATATCGAGCGTGTTCCTAACCGCACTCAACCTTCTTGTACTCTTCCAGAATTTCCGAGAAGGTTTCAAGCATCTCGTCATGCACCAGGCCGTTGGAGGCAAAAATCTCATCCCGCTGAAGACTAAAAGGGTCTCCTGCAAGGTCGGTGACGCGGCCTCCGGCTTCCATCACCAGCAAAGCGCCGGCGGCCTTGTCCCAGGAATTCAACTTGAGTTCCCAAAAGCCCTCGAAGCGTCCGGCCGCCACCGAGCAGAGGTCCAACGCCGCAGCGCCCGGACGGCGGATTCCGTGCGAAAGGCGGGTCAGCTTGAAAAAGAATTGGAGATTCAGATCGTGGTTTGTCGCGAAGGGCGGAAAGCCGGTGGCAAGCAAACCCTCGGAGAGATTTGCGGTTTTTGAAACTCTGATCCGCTGGTTGTTCAGATACGCGCCCGCGCCGCGTTCCGCCTGGAAAAGTTCCTCGCGGCTGGGGTCATAAACCACCCCGGCGATGACTTCTCCCCGGTAAGCCAGAGCGATGCTCACGCAATAAACCGGGAAGCCATGCGCAAAGTTTGTGGTGCCATCCAGCGGATCGATGTACCAGCAATAATCGGAGCCCGTGTCCGCGCCTCCGCCTTCTTCAGCAACCACGGCGTGGCCCGGGAAGTGCTTGTGAAGGCGGTCGAGGATCAGCGCTTCCGAGCCCCGGTCAGCTTCCGTCACCAAGTCTGATTTCCGCTTGTAAAAAATCTCGATGGGCCCTTTTGAAAACTGTTTGAGGAATGCCCCTGCCTCGCGCGCCACTCCCACCGCTACATCTAAAAAGTTCTCCATTGTTTGATAGACCCTTTGCCCAACTCTTAGGCCAGGCTGCAATGCTCATGGACTCGCGCCAAGCGCGATTATCCTTCCTTCTCAACAAGCACTTGTTCCCGGCGCTCGCCCGCAGCCCACACGCCGCCATCTTCAAAATACTCCTTCTTCCAGATGGGGACGTCCTGCTTCAACCGATTGATGGCGTAATGGCAGGCCTCGAATGCGGCCTCTCGGTGCGCGGCGGTCACCACAATCGCCACGCTGGTTTCGCCGATCTCCAGCCTTCCAATGCGGTGAATGATTCCGAGGTTCTGGATATCGAACTTGTTTTTCGCTTCCTCGCCGATTTCTTCCATCTTGCGAAGGGCCATGGCCTCATAGGCTTCATACTCAAGGTGCAGCGTTCTGCGCCCGTGAGATTGCTCGCGCACAATGCCTTCAAAAACCACCACGGCTCCGTCCTGGCGGTCCTTAAGCGACTCGGCCAGCGCCGCCGCAGAAACTTTCTCGCGGGTAATCCGATAAACATCCTGGCACAAGCCGCCGCTGACCGGCGGCATAAATGCCACCTCATCGCCTTCTTGCAAGGGGAACGCGCTATCCGCAACCTGCTGATTCACCGCAAGCAACACGGAACCCGCCAACTCGCGCAGGCGCGGAAATCGCCCTTCGTACAAGCGCCTCAGGTGGTCGAGATCGCGCCCTTCTTCGAGATCCACATGATCCTCCCGCAGGCCCGTAAGGTCGTGAGTCAATCCAAAAAATAAAACCTTGATTCGCATTGGATTCCCAACGTATCCGTCAATTATACACCTTTCCCAGCACGTGCCGCAGAGCGCCCTCAAGCTGAGGGTGCCAAAACACGAACCCGCCAAACAGCAAGCGCTGAGGCTCAACGCGGACGCTTGCCAACAGCAGCGCGTCCGCCATCTCTCCAAACACCAGCCGGGCAGCAAAGGCGGGCATTGCTAAAACAGTGGGACGCCCCAGAATCTTGCCGAACGTTTTGGTAAATTCCCGGTTACTCACAGGGCTTGGGGCGACGGCGTTCACTGGACCATTAAGGGCATTTTTTGCAATCACATACATGATCGCTGAGACAAGGTCGTCGATGGCAATCCAGGCCATAAACTGCCGGCCGTCGCCCAGCCTTCCGCCCACGCCCATTTTGAAGGCTGCCGCCATCGGCTGCAATGCCCCGCCCTTGCCGCTCAGAACCATGCCGATGCGCAAATTGACCACCCGAATCCCGCGCTGCTTTGCAGGTTCGGTCGCGGCCTCCCAGTCCACGCAAACCTCCGGCAGAAAGCCCGCGCCGGGCGGTTCATCTTCAGAAAGCGCCTCCTCTCCGCGCGAGCCGTAATACCCCACCGCCGAGGCTGAAACCAGCACCTCGGGCGGATGCGCCAATTGCGCCATTGTATCTGAAAGAAGCCTGGTCCCCGGCACGCGGCTTTCGCGAATCCGGGCTTTGCGCTGCGGCGTCCAGCGGCCGGCGGCAATGCTTTCTCCGGCAAGGTTCACCACCGCATCGACGCCCTCAAAAACGGCGGGATCGAGTTTTCCCGCAGCCGGGTCCCACTTTGCCACGCCCTCCTCGCCGTTCACCGTCCGGCGCACCAAACGAACCACCTGGTGGCCTTGAACGGTCAAGGCAGAGGTCAGGGCGGAACCAATCAGCCCGCTCGACCCTGTGATCAGAACCTTCATAGGCAGTTTCCAGGAATGACGCTCTAAACTTTTACCGGCGCTCGGCGCTATCAGCCATCCACAGCTCCCACCCGCTTCTCGGCCCAGATTAGCACATTCCCGCTGCGGATAGGCCCATGGACATGACGTGGTTAGCTATTGGGGTCCATGGGCTCTATTATCGGTAAGGATCGGCAGGTTTGCAGACTTCGGATTATGATCAGCTAAAAGGCCGGTTGAAAGTCCGCGCGGGGCCTTACCAGCCTTTGGCGTTGGTCACGCCCTGGGCTTTTATCAAAGTCCACAGCCTGGCAGGGTGCAAGCCCGCGGGGGCGCAGGCGTTCACAAGAGCGCGGGCTGCTGCTGGGTGAGGCAGTGGATGGTTCCAAGTCCCCAGACTAAATCGACGGCATGAATTCCGATCACAGGACGGTCAGCAAACAATTCCGACAAGACGCCCAGGGCGATTCGATCCTTGGGGTCATTGAAGGTGGGCGCCAGCACCGCGGCGTTGGAGATATAAAAGTTGGCGTAGCTTGCCGGAAGCCGCTGGCCGTCAAAGTGCAGCGGAGCCGGCATGGGCAGCGGCACAACTTCAATCCGCGAACCATCTTCGAGGCGCATCCCCTTGAGGCGCTCGCGATTTTCCTCGAGCACCTGATAATTCGCATCGTTGGGATTGTCTTCAGTGCAAAGGACCACCGTTTTCGCGTTGACGAAGCGGCAGAGATCATCCACGTGGCCGTGCGTATCGTCTCCGGCGATGCCGC
>JAJYHU010000338.1 GCA_021784615.1 Acidobacteriota bacterium
TCTTGCCAATCTCTTTTATCAGCGCGACCAGCGTAGCAAGGCAGGGAATGTAGAAGGTAATGAAGATGGTAAAAACAACGATCTGCGTTGCCGTTAGCACCGTTGCTACGGATGTTGTGCCGAGGGCCTGCGCCAGCATGATGAGGGCAAGTTCTTTCCGCAGCACGCCAAACACCAGGGTTGTTCCTAGCACCACCGGCAAGCCCAAGGTCAAGGTCAGCGGGCTGAGCGCCACATTGGCATAGTGATCGAAATTCCAGTAAGCACCCAGACCCAGCACCAGGCTGCCGGCGATCAGCAAGGGCCAACTCGATACAACAAACTCCCGGAGGCGCAGCCAGACCTTGCGAGCTAGCACGCGAAACGCCGGCCATTGGTAGCGAGGCACCTCGAGGATCATGCCGGCGCTTATTTCCGGCCAGACCCTGGCGAGCAGCCACCCGGAAAAAATCACCACCAGCGCATTGAAGCAAAAAATTCCCAGCGCCCACATCGGACCCATGTAGAAGGCAACCAGGGCAAAGATGACGGTTGAACGCGCCGAGCATGGCACAAGCGTGGCCAGCACGGAAGCAAGAAAACGGTCGCGCCTTGAGGGAAGGATGCGCGTGGCCATGCACGCCGGGACGCTGCAGCCGTAGCCCAGAATGATAGGCAGCATCGAGGTGCCGTGCAGGCCGATCCGGTGGAGTAACCCGTCCATCAGGTAAGCCACGCGAGGCAGGTAGCCGACGTCTTCCAGAAATGCCAGGCCGAACAGGAACGGAACCAGGTAGGGAAGAACGATCCCTGCGCCGCCCAGGACCCCGTCCATCAGGCTTGCTATGAGGGCGTGCTCCAAGCCGCCTTTTGGAACTTGCGCAAGGAGGTAAGTGGTCAACAGGTCGAGCCTTCCGGAAATTGCATTCTCAAGCATCGAGCCAAAGCCAAAGACCGCCCAGAAAAATCCCACAAGGATGGCGGCCAGGAAGACATATCCCCACACTGGGTGGGTGAGCAGGCTGTCCAAAGTTGCGCGCGGGTCCCGGCGAGGTCGCGTGACGGTGGCCGTCTGTTCGAACAGCCGCATGGCCCGATCGTGGCGCTCCGACATGATGACGGATTCAGCCGGTCGCCCCCGCGTCGTTTCGATCTGCGCGCGCAATCGGGCAGCCATATCGCTCGCCTCCGGCCCGGTTTCGCGGAAAATATCGTCGTCGTTTTCAAGCAGCTTGATGGCGAGAAACCTGCTGGGGAGCCGGTGCGTGTGCGAGTTGGATTCAATCACGCCTTGCATTTGCTCGAGGGATGTTTCAACGTCACGATGCCACCGGATGAACTCAGCCGGACTGAGCGGCTGGTTGATCTGGCGTGTTCCCTGCCGGAAAAGTTCTCTGACGCCCACGCCGCGGTAGCCGATGGTTTCGATGACCGGCAACTTGAGCAGGGCAGAGAGTTCCTGGGAAGAAATCCTGACACCCCTGCGCTCGGCCTCATCCATCATGTTCAGGCACACAATCATTGGGATGCCCATCTCGCGCAGTTCGAGCGTCAGCTCGAGGCTCCGGCTCAACAGGGACGCGTCGAGCACGTTGATGATCAGGCTGATGTTTTCATTGAGGAGAAACTTCTTGGCCGCGTTTTCAGCAGGGTTGTTTGAAGTGAGGGAATAGATTCCCGGCACATCCACCAGTTCGGCGACGACGCCGTCGAGGCGCACGGTGCTCCAGGCGAGCCGTACGGTTGTTCCGGGGAAGTTACCCGTCGCGGCCCGATACCCAGCCACTGAATTAAAGATCGTACTCTTGCCGCAATTGGGCTGGCCGACCAGCGCGATCTTCATCTCAGGATTAGCACGCTCACCTTGCGCGCCATGCCGCGTCCAATTGCCACCATGCTTTCTCCGGAATCTACCAGGACGGGACCTCCCATTGGCGCGCTGCGCCGAACTTTGAGCCTAGTCCCCGCGCAGATGCCGAGTTGGGCCAGTTGCTGCGTGGCGGATTGGCCGGCAACGATTTGTACCACCTTGACCTCTTGGCCAGCCCTGATCCGATCGAGAGTTGGAGTGGAAGGTTCGTCAGTGCGTTTAACTTTGTCTCTACCGCTGGTCTTTGCGAGCCGGAGTGGTGTCCAGAACATAACTTTACATCCCAACATACTCTCAGTACGAACCTTCTTGCAAGCAATTCGCATGTGAAAGCTGGGAAACACAGTAATAGCCGGTTCCACCGGTGCGCGCCGCAGGTGCGAAGGCCTGCGACGGACAATTTAATCTGCGGAGAGACGCGAAAAAAATTGCAGGCAACCAAATGCCCCCCTGTCCTGTCTAGAGTACGAACTATTCCTCCGAAGGAGGGCCAACGCGAAGGAGGCTCCATGCCGAGCTACGTAAATCCTGACAAATGTGATGGGTGTAAAGCGCTGGACAGGACAGCGTGTCAGTACATTTGTCCAAACGACTTGATGGCTTTGGACAAGGACAAGATGAAAGCCTACAACCGGGATGTTTCAATGTGCTGGGAATGCTACAACTGCGTCAAGATTTGCCCGACGCAGGCCATTGAAGTTCGCAGTTACGCCGATTTCGTCCCCCTCGGAGCTTCGGCGACACCGATGCGTTCGACGGACTCCATTATGTGGACCGTCAAATTTCGCAACGGAACCATCAAACGATTCAAGTTCCCGATTCGGACCACAGCGGAAGGTTCCGCGATCCCCGACGGTGGTTTCAAGAGCAGTATCGACGGTCTGGATAGCCCCGCTTTGTTTACAGAACCGGAATCTCTTGGGTTGCCTGCGGTTTTTACTCTGGGCAGCAAGGAGGCGCTCCATGGCTAATTTCGAGACCGTTGTTGTCGATACGGACCTGCTTATTCTTGGAGGTGGAATGGCCGCCTGCGGCGCCGCCGTAGAAGCGGCTCACTGGGCCAAACAGAACGGCCTTAAGGTAACCCTCGTGGACAAGGCCGCGATGGACCGCTCGGGCGCCGTAGCGATGGGCCTTTCCGCGATCAATCAATACGTCGGACTCAAGGATGGGACCAACTCCGTCAAGGACTATGTGGACTATGTGAGAAACGACTTGATGGGCGTCACTCGTGAAGACCTGGTGGCGAACATCGCCCGTCACGTGGATTCCACCGTGCACCTTTTTGAGAAATGGGGGCTTCCCATCTGGAAAGATGCCGAGGGCAAATACGTTCACGAAGGCCGATGGCAGCTCATGATCAACGGTGAGTCCTACAAGGTCCTCGTGTCAGAGGCAGCGAAGAACGCTCTGCTGCAGGACGGCGTGGGACAGATCTTTGAGCGCGTGTTTATCGCCGGGCCCTTGATGGACGGTGACCGGTGCGCCGGTGCGGTCGGCTTTTCCGTTCGCGAAAACAAAGTCTACATCTTCAAGGCCAAGGCAACTCTGGCTGCCATGGGCGGTGCTGTGCATGTCTTCAAACCACGGAGTTCGGGTGAAGGCATGGGGCGCGCGTGGTATCCCCCGTGGAACTCGGGCTCGTCCGCCTATTTCACCATGAGGGCCGGAGCTGAGATGACTTGCCAGGAGGTGCGTTTTATCCCGGTTCGCTTCAAAGACGCTTACGGACCGGTCGGTGCCTGGTTCCTGTTGTTCAAATCCCGAGCCACCAACGCCATGGATGGAAATTACATGGTTGAGCGCAAGGCAGAGCTTGACAATTGGCTGCCTTACGGTCGCGTGAAACCCGTCCCGGCCAACCTCCGCAACTACCTCGGAATGCTCGACATCATGGAGGGCAAAGGACCGCTCTTCATGCGGACGGAAGAGGCGATCCAGAAGATTGCAGATACGTACAAAGACGATCCCAAGGTTTACAAGAAAAAGATGAAGGATCTGGAGTCTGAGGCTTGGGAAGACTTTCTGGATATGACCATCTCGCAAGCTTTGCTCTGGGCCGGAACGAACGTCCAGCCTGAAGAGAAGAGTTCGGAGATTGCTCCTGCCGAGCCGTACTTTATCGGATCGCATTCCGGGGCATCCGGCGCGTGGATCAGCGGGCCTGAGGATCTGCAATCCGGCGACAGCAAGAACGAGTACTTCTGGGGCTATACGAACATGTCGACCGTCAAGGGGTTATTCTGTGCGGGCGATGCTTCCGGAGCGTCAAGCCATAAGTTCTCCTCCGGTTCCCACGCAGAAGGCCGTATCGCCGCCAAGTCTGCAATCAAGTTCATCCTGGAGAACAACTCGGCTCCCTCTGTGGAACAAACGACGGTTGAGGCAGCGGCTGCTGAGATCTTGAAGCCCTTGGAGACCTACGACGCACACAAGGATGAAACCACTGATCCCGAGGTAAATCCCAACTATATCCGGCCACGCATGTTCATGTTCCGCCTGCAGAAGATCATGGACGAGTACGCCGGCGGGGTAAGTTCTCAATTCACTACCAACAAAACGCAACTCGAGCGAGCTCTCGAATTACTTGAATTCCTCAAGGAAGACTCCAAGAAGCTGGCCGCTCCGAACCTTCACGAGCTAATGCGGTGCTGGGAAAACATCCACCGCATGTGGCAGGCGGAGGCGCACGTCCGGACGATCCTCTTCCGGGATGAGACCCGTTGGCCCGGTTATTACTATCGGGCAGACAAGCCCAAGATGGACGACGAGAAGTGGCATGTATTTGCCAACTGCCGGTTTGATCCGGGTACCGGCGACTGGCAGATGCGGACACGTCCTATCCATCGGATTTTTGCGTAGGCGGAAATCTGTTAGCCCTCCCTTTAATAGGAGGCGGTGTCATGGACGAAATGGGAAAGACCGTGTGCCCTTATTGCCGCAAACCAATGACCCGATGGGCCAATCCTCAGATGGGTTGCTGGAGCGGCGAATATCAGTATGTCTGCTTCAACGACGAATGCCCTTACTTTGTTTGCGGGTGGGACTGGATGGAAAACCACTTTCATGTTCGAGTGTCCTACCGGCATCGCTTTGATCCGGTCAGCGGAGACAGCGGACCACTCCCCGTCTGGTCCAATGGGGCATTGAGAGACCACATCATCAACGAAAAGGATGCGACCCATGCCTGACGGAGGGACTACGCAGGAAGCGATTCTCCGCGATTACCCGCGGCTCAGCCTGGATGACACTCTCGACTTTCATTGTGGCAAGGGTGTGGATTGTTTCACAAGTTGCTGCCGCGACGTCTCGATTGTCCTGACTCCCTACGATGTGCTCCGGATGAAAAAGGCTCTGCACCTCGACTCTACGGAGTTTTTGGAGAAGTACACGATCCTGGGTTGCACGAAAGACCAGAAACTTCCCGTGGTTCTCCTGAAAATGAATGCCGGAGACAAGCGATGTCCATTTGTTTCTGACGAAGGCTGCAGCGTTTATGTCCATCGTCCCTGGGCATGCCGCATGTACCCCCTGGGGGTGGCAGAGCCCAATGGTTCCCATCCCACGGAGCGCGGCTTCTATTTCGTCATTCATGAAGACTTATGCCATGGGCATGGAAATGGATCGCAATGCTCAATCCGCGATTGGATTTCGAGCCAGTCGATCGACACGTTTGAAATGATGGGTGATCCCTTCAAGGACTTGATGCTGAACGAGTTCTGGGAGAAAGGAGAGCCTTTAGAGCCCAGGAAGCTCGAAATGTACCTGATGGCCTGTTACGACCTGGACCGCTTCCGTCGTTTCGTTTTCGAGACGCGATTCGCGGAGATTTTTGATGTTGATGAGGCACGGCTGGAAGCCGTTCGCACCGACGATGAGGAATTGCTGATTTTCGCGATGGAATGGCTGCGGTTCAGCCTCTTCAACGAGAAAACGATGAAGCTGAAGGCCTCAGTGTTGGACTCCATGCAGCGCGCTAACGACAAAGCCGGCATCGAGTCTGAAACGCTACGGTAGCCGAGATGAATAATGGGAATACAGCGTCGAGCAATGGAAACAGTCTCCTGGTTATCGGCGGAGGCGTTGCCGGTCTGACCTCTGCCATTGAAGCGGCAGAAGCTGGATGTAACGTTATTCTCATCGAAAAATCTCCTTTCTTGGGTGGGCGTGCTATCGGCTTTAATCTCTATTTTCCTAAGTTGTGCCCTCCAGCGTGTGGATTCGAAATCAATTTCCGGCGCATCAGGAACAACCCCCGGATCACGGTTCTTACTCAGGCCGAGCTGGAGGAGCTTACCGGCTCGACCGGAAACTACGAGGCGACCGTGAAGGTTTCGCCCCGCTTTGTGACAGAAGCCTGCACGCTTTGCGGGGCTTGCGCTGCGACGTGCCCTGCGTTAAGGCCGGATGAATTCAACTTCGGTTTGTCGAAAACCAGAGCAGCCTACCTGCCCCACAAAATGGCTTTCCCGGAGGAATATGTCATCGACCGAAACGCCTGCATAAAAGATTGCACCGCCTGCGTGGATGCCTGCCGGTACGGCGCAATTAACCTTGAGCAGCAAATCGAGCGGAAGAAGTTCCAGGTGGCTGCCGTTGTGGTCGCGACGGGCTGGGCTCCTTACGACGCGACCAAAATTACGAATCTTGGATTCGGTCAATTCCCCAACGTGGTCACCAATGTTTTGCTTGAGCGGATGGCCTCCTCGAACGGACCCACCGCAGGAAAGATTCTGCGGCCATCGGACGGGAAGATGCCAGCCACAGTTGCCTTCGTCCAGTGCGCGGGGTCACGGGATGAGAATCACCTGCCTTATTGCTCAAGCGTGTGCTGCTCCGCCTCGCTGAAGCACAGCACCTACATTCATACCCTTGATCCCGAAGCGCAGGTCACCATTTTCTACATTGACACCCGAACGCCTGGGCTCCTGCAGGACTTCTACGCAAAAGTGGCCACGAACGATCAGTTGAAAATGATCAAGGGAAAAGTGGGGAGAGTTGAAGAGGACCCGCAAACGCACGACCTGCTGGTGACGGCTGAAGAAGTGATCACGGGGAAGAAACTTACCCAGAGATTCAGCCTAGTTGTTCTTGCGGCAGGAATAGTGCCGCAGACAAACGGGCTCCCGTTGGCGCTGACGCAAGATGAGTTTGGGTTTTTAGCGAACGAAACACCCGGGATTTATGCAACAGGCTGCGCGAAGCGGCCTGAAGATGTTTCTGCCACGGTTCGGGATGCTACTGGAGCTGCGTTAAAGGCTCTGCAATGCGCTGTAAGGAGCGCTCACCATGGATAGGAAACTTGGGGTCTACATCTGTAGCGGCTGCTCCATTGGTGAGTCCATCGACGTCAACCGATTGGTGGACGTCGCGCAGAAGGAGCACAAAGCCCCGGTCTGCAGAACGCATCCGTTCCTTTGCGGCGAGGAGGGATTGGCAGCCATCCGAAATGATCTCGCACAGGGCGCTATCGACTCCCTGGTGATCGCCGGCTGCTCTCCCCGCACGAAGACTAACGCTTTCAGCTTCGACTCCCAAACAGTCATGGACCGTGTCAACCTCCGCGAACACGTGGCGTGGAGTCACGAACCTGGGAATGAAGATACCCAGATGCTGGCTGAAGATTGCCTGCGAATGGGCATTGTAAAGGTCCGGAAGATGGAGCCCCTCGAACCGGTTTCTGACGCGATATCGAAAACTATCCTGGTTGTGGGCGGCGGTGTCGCCGGCATCACAGCGGCGCTCGAAGCGGCGGATGCAGACTATGACGTTGTTCTGGTCGAGCGACAAGAGCAACTTGGGGGTTCGCTCGCAGCGGTCAAAAAGCATTTTCCTACACACCCGCCGTATACCGGGCTTCAGGAGACGGGCCTTCCAGAAAAGATCGCGAAGGTGACCCGCCACCCCAGGATCAAGGTTTATACGGCCACCCGAATTGTGAAGACGGAAGGCCAGCCGGGAATGTTTGATGTCACACTCCAGAACGGCGGTCAGCCGTTCGTCCACCGCGCCGGCGCCGTCGTGATGGCCACGGGTTGGAAGCCTTACGATGCCTCAAAGCTCGCGCACCTTGGCTACGGATCATCTCCCGACGTTGTTACCAACGATCAGTTTGAAGCGATGATCGGTGGAGGGCCAGTGGTGCGTCCCTCGGATGGCAAGCCGGCCCGGAGCGTCTTGTTTATCCAGTGCGCCGGCTCCAGGGACAAAGACCACTTGCCTTACTGCTCTTCAGTCTGCTGCATGGCTACGCTTAAGCAGGCGGACGTAACCCACCAGACCAGCCCAGCGACCAAGGTTTATATCGTCTACCGCGACATCATCACCACAGGACAATATGAGCGGTATTTTGCCAAGGTTCAAAACCACCCTGCAACGTTCCTGATGAAGGGCGATGTGGTTGCGGTTCGCACCCAGAGTGGGGAGCATCTCCATGTTGATGTGAAAAACACGCTGCTGGACGAAGACATCACGATCCCGGCGGACATCGTGGTGCTGGCCACAGGGCTTGTTCCCAATGCCGCTGATAACGACGCCATCCGCGATCTGCGTGATGCCCATGCAAAGGTCCAGCGGAACGAATCCGAAACGCAGCGGGCCGAAGCAGAAAAGACCGTCGAGCGGTTGCGTTCCCATGAAGGAACGGAGATTCTGAACCTGACTTACCGTCAAGGTCCCGACCTGCCCATTCTTCGCGACGGCTTTCCCAGCTCGAACTTTGTTTGTTTTCCTTACGAGACTCTGCGGACTGGCATTTATGCCGCTGGGGCCGTACGGGCTCCGATGGACTCGGCCGGCGCTGAGGAAGACGCTTTGGGCGCCGCCATGAAGGCCATTCAGAGTGTGGAAATGGCTTCCTCTGGTCAAGCGGTCCATCCGCGGGCTGGCGACCTTTCCTACCCCAGCTTCCTTCTGCAACGTTGCACGCAGTGCAAGCGGTGCACGGTGGAGTGCCCCTTCGGTTCCATCGATGAGGACGCGAAAGGCACTCCGAAGTTTAATTCCTACCGGTGCCGCCGCTGCGGAGTGTGCATGGGCGCTTGTCCGGAGCGGATTATCTCTTTCAAGAATTATTCGGTGGACATGATTGCAGGCATGATCAAGGCCATCGAGGTGCCCGAAGAAGAGGAAGAGAAACTGCGGGTTCTTCTCTTCATGTGCGAGAACGACGCCTATCCAGCGCTCGATGTTGCCGGGATGAATCACGTGGCCTACGACGCCAGTGTGCGCGTGATCCCTCTTAGGTGCCTGGGCTCGATGAATATTGTTTGGATTGCGGACGCTCTTTCGCGGGGCATTGACGGGGTAATGCTCATGGGTTGCAAGTATGGCGAAGATTATCAGTGCCACTTTGCCAAGGGAAGCGAAATCGCCCACCGCAGGCTGGAAAACGTGAAAGAGACTTTGCAGAGACTCCAACTTGAATCCGAGCGGGTTGAAGTGTCGCAGATCTCAATCGATCAATACAAAAAGGTGCCGGAAATAATCAACGCGTTTATGGAGCGAATGCGGGAACTCGGACCGAATCCCTACAAAGGGTTCTGACATGGCAGAAACACTTCTTGTTCAACCTGACAGCACGGTCGTCGAAGGCGTGATGGCTTCAGGCGCTTACGACTTCAAGAGGTGTTTCCAATGCGCTACGTGTTCCGCGGTCTGCACCCTTTCAGGTGACGGGTTTGCTTTCCCACGCAAGCAGATGATTGAGGCCCAGTGGGGACTGAAGGACAAACTGCTTGAAGATCCCGGGCCGTGGCTTTGCTTCTACTGCGGCGAGTGTTCGAAGAACTGTCCCCGGAAGGCCAACCCCGCCGAGACGATGATGGCGCTGCGCAGGTACCTGACGGCCGAGTATGACTGGACGGGCCTGTCCCGGCTTATGTACCGCTCAGCATTCTGGGAGATCGGCATCCTGGCGCTGGCTTCCGCAATGATTGTGGCGCTATTTACCTTGCCCCGGAACTTTGGGTTCGGTTTGCTCAGCCGCTCGGGCGCGACGCCGCTGTCCGCAGTAATGCTCAGCAAGTTCGCGCCGGTCGGGCTTGTGGACCTGGGCGACAGGGTCCTAGTC
>JAJYHU010000095.1 GCA_021784615.1 Acidobacteriota bacterium
GGCTTGACTGCCAGTGGCTGGAGGGCCCAAATAGCCAAGTGTGGCGCTGAACCCCATGTCATAGGTGGAAGAGTAGGTAAACTCCGCCGTATTTAAGGTTCGAAGCGATCCGACAGCCGAGGCTTGGTTGGCAGCTGCGCGGGAACGGAGAAAGTTGGGGATGGCGATCGCCGCAAGAATAAGAATGATTGCAACAACGATCAAGAGTTCCACTAAAGAAAAGCCTTGCGAACGAGGCCTCACAACCTTAAGATTCAGGCCCATGTCGATAACGTCTTCAACCATCCCAGCTGGGGTTATGAAGTAGACAACAACGCCCTGTCCAGGTCCTTTGGCGAGTACGCGGTTTACAACACCCCAGAGGGTGACCCGCGGGTCATCGTGCTCTCGACGCAGTTTGAGTTCTGAGAGGTACCCGCAGAACCGCTTAACCGCCTGCGGAAGGGCGGGCCTTAAAACCCGTCCTTCCGCAGGCACAAAAAAGTTGAACTGGAAGTTGCCGCAGGATGATGGGGCTCTGATCGCAGCGTTCCGGACCTGGAAGGCCGGATACGCCACTGTGAGGAGAGCCTTTTTTGTTGCAGCGCCGGATTTGCCCGCTTTTCTCACCAATGAATTCAGAAGCCGCGTTGATTTCTGATTTGACCTGTGTGGGGTGGTTTTGGAGGGGTTGTATCGTAAAAGGCCGAGGAGAGTACACTTTTTGTCGCGCAACCGGCGGTCAGCGGCTTATTTGCTGGGTGGACGGAACCCTCTCGGGGCACTTCAGCTTGGGGATATTTCTTTGAGACCAAGTTTCCGCAGCACACCTTGTTCAGTCGCACAGTGGGACCGTACGCAACCGGGCGCAGGCCTGGCGGAACAAGTCTGCCTTCAACTCGGACTGCTTCCCTCGCGGACATGCTGAAGGGGGCATGGCAATCGACAAAATGGTCTTCTCGCAAGCCCGGCGCATTGCCCACGCGGCTCCTCCGAAACGCACAAGGCTAATCGAGCACTATATCGAAAGAATCTCCGCAGCCTCCGAGAGTCTCGATTAACGCTCGCGATTTAGACACGCCATTGAGCGCCAAACCGCGGTAAACAAAAAGGCCGTCTCCAAATCTTTCAGAGACGGCCTTCGGTTTCAGTTTAGTGGTTCGATTAAGCGTGGACTTTTTCTTCGTCCGCTTGCTGCTTGGCGCTGTCAATCTGCACCAGCTCAACCTTGGGTTTTTTGAGGACCAGTTCCTCATAGACCTGCCGAGCCTGCTTGGCTTCCCACTCGGCTTTCCGGCGGGCGCGTTCTTCTTCCGCCGCCGTCATGGGAATGTCATGCTCGCGCTCGCGAACCCGGGCAGCGTCCTTGGCGTTGATGGTAAGCGAGTGCTGGAAGTCTCCGAGCTGCACTTCCTTCCCCCGGGCATAGATTTCGTGCTTGCCGTGGGTCTTGTACCACTCGGCGACGGTGGCATTCTTGTGCATGTTCTCGATAATCTGCCGCCATCCAATCCCCGTGTTATACGCGCAGAAGGAGATTTCACCCTGCTGGGTCGCGTAAGGAATGATGCACATCTCCGTACGCCGGAAGTCGTAGTTGAACAAATCCTGGAACCACATTCCAGCGATGAACAGGAAGTTCCACGGGTCCGAGCGCCGCTTCAGAGTGTCATCAAGCGTACGGTCGGGGCTCGAAGCGCCGTAGACCTTATCGGCTCGCTTCTCGCCGGTCAGGGCAAACGATTTATCGAACTTCTTCAGGATGTCGACCAGCGCAAGACTGGGCGGCGCTCCGAAAGGATTGTAGTTCTTCAACAGCGCCAGGCCCATCATGAAATTCGAGAACCACTTGCCGCGGCCCGCGTCCGTGATCTGCTGCATGTCCTTTACCAGGCCCGGAATGTTCAGGAATTCTGGAACCGGGGCCCATTCTTTGTTTTCCTTGTTGATCATCAGGGCGGTTCCAACCCCGCAGTTGGGGTGGCAGCCGCAGCTAACCTGCCCCCACTGGGCTTCCGGACCGTGCACCAGATCGGCGAAGTCGGAGAAAGCCCCCATCAGGGAGAGCGGGAACCAGTCGCGCGTCGGCTCCGTGATGCCAAGCTGCTTTTTGACATCTGAGGCCATGTGCGAAAGCGTATAGCGCTGGCGCATGCGCCGTTCCGGGGTAATATCCTCATCGCGTCCCGTGAACGAAACCGGCTGGAAGGCGATAAATGCGATCTTCTTGGGGTTCTCGCGGGCAAAGTTGATGATGGGGCCAACCTGGTCATTGTTGACGCCGTTCACCAGCGTGGTTACCAGAATGATTTCAATGCCCGCTTCGTGCATGTTGTTGATCGCCCTCAGCTTGACGTCGAAAAGGTTCCCCACTTGGCGGTGGCTGTTGGCGTCGTTGCCAATGCCGTCAAACTGAAGGTAAGCGTATCGCAGTCCAGCCTCAAAGGCCTGCCGACAATACTCCTTGCTCTTGGCGAATTCGATCCCGTTGGTGGCCGCCTGAACGCTGTTGAACCCAATCTTGCGGGCGTAGCGAACGGCATCGATGAAATAAGGCGACATCGTCGGCTCGCCACCCGAGAACTGCACGGACATCTGCCGCCGGGGCTTGATCTTCGTCGCGTTATCAAGAATTTCCTTGATGTCTTCCCAGGTCAGTTCGTGAACGAAACCCACTTGGTTGGCGTCCATGAAGCAGGGATCGCACATCATGTTGCAACGGTTCGTCAGATCCACCGTCAGAACCGAACCTCGACCATGCTTGATGGTACTCGAACCGTGATTGTGCAGCTTTTCATCATTGTGGGCCCGGATGTCGCGTCCTGGGAAGTTCTGCTCGATCCAATGGAGAAAGTTCACGTCAAGCGCCATGATATCCTCATAATGGCCGTGAACCGGGCAATCTTTCACCATCCAGACTTGGCCGTCCCGTTCAATGATCTGGGCCTTGATCTCGCCCACTTTTTCCGACAAAAGCGTTTGCCAATCCTGGTCACCGTTCAGGATCCTTTCGCGCGCTTCCTTGACGCACCCCGGACAAAGCGAATCCGTCTCGCGCGGCCATCCCAGGCGCGGCTTGGTCTTCTGCCAGGACTTCAACAGAGGTTTGTCCGACCACTTCGGCGTAAAAGCCGGACTGGGTTTGTATTTGTTGAAAAACTGGATGGAATTAAATGCGACACCGGCGGCCCCAGTGACCGCACGGTCGAAATACTTCATGACCCGCTGACCTCGAATACGTGGCATAGTTCACACCTCTTGTTTGGAATAAGCTGCCGCCAGCCCCAGAAGGCTCATGCGGCGCTCTCATGCCTGCGAGGTCTCCCGGTCACACCTTGAACGTCAGTGACTCGGAACAACTCCCGCCATCAACCAACTTTCACGCCAGGCCTGAAAACCTAGCCTTCACGCCTGGACTTCATCCCTGCCCAAGTTGTGGTTATCGCGCCAGAACAGCCGCTTTGGAATTCCTACGCGTGGGGACTGTGTCAAATCCCTCTTGCTATCTGCGCGCTCCCGCATACACAGCTGACATTGTGAATTGTAGGGATTAGATACGGTAGATATTAAGCAGTTTGTGCCGAACTGTTGCTATCCGGGGTTGGACGGTTACAAAAGCGATGTGAACGGAAATGGGCAATCCCCTTGGATTTCAATATGTTGAGGCCAATTGCACCCGGATTGCCCTGGCATCGAGCAGCCTGAAAGCCGAGGCAAAGCCACCGAAGCCTTCCGCTTCTGCACAGGAGCACCTCAGTTTTACAAGCCACAGGTGACGTCAAGCAGTTTGAGTGAAAGGCCGGGGGATCGGTTTTTCCATTGTTCGTTGAATCGGTTAAAGATCGCGTGGAGGGGGTGATGCGATCTACCTCTCCACGTTCGCAAATCAGACTTTGGGGCTCGTGCGTCCATAACCACCGCTCCACTTTTGATCGTGGTGGTACCAACGATATTTGCGTTGGAGGTTTAGCTATAAACTCTGATCGCGGAAAACACACCAGTAGCAGAACCTTCGCCCAAAGAAGTTCTCCTATCGCGCCTTCATTAGAATCTCCCCTTGAAAATTGTTGAAGTTAAAACGGGTTGATTTTGTGAGGCTCTAATGGCTCAAATTGAAAAGTGCCAGATACTTTCCCTGCGGTTCGATGTCCACCACGTCGTTTCCGACCCAGGTAAGGGTATACTCGATCTTGTCTGACGGGTCACAAAAGCCGAACCCCAAGCCATCCCCCGAGTTATTCCCGCCGATCTTCTCCTTAGTGATGGTTCTCGGAACTGAATAGCTGATTGTCACGAGGTCGTCTGATTTTAGGTCCGGTATGCCCAGATAGCCAGAAACAGGCTCGTTCCATAAGGGCGCAACTGACTTCCCATTAACTGACACCCGAACCGATTGCGGATCAGTCCATACAGGTAGGCGATAGTAAACGTTGCTTGGCACACGCACGTTGATCTCGATCCGCCCTTGGCTGGGAAGATACGATCTTACCCTGGCCCACTTAGAATCCCTATCTATGGCCATATTTATGAATATGTTTTTCCCCTGTTTCGTCAAAATGTTCTTCCAACAAGCATAGGCTCCTCGAATGCCAGAATACTGACAACATCCGCCGAGGCCCAGTAACGGCGTATTTGTTTGACTGATCAGCCGGGTCATCTCATTAGGGTGAAAAGAATCAGCCCACCCTCCCTCAAGCGGCTTGGCCGATGGGAGTGAGACAGAGTCAGAAGGAATACCCTCAGTTCTCATAGAGGCGGCGGAAGCCATTACTTGTTCTAGCAACTTCTGATATTCAGGGGTGACAGTAAATTGAGCTTTCAAAAGCCCGTTCCGCGTGAACCGCTCGGCGTCGTCCCACAAGGCTGAGTAGGATGATAATTCTGGGTCGAGACGGGATGTTTTGGCTAATTCTACAGCCAGCTCAATCATATCAGCCGTACAGCAGGTTTCATTTACCACCCGAGCTTGGGTCCCGTCATCCATGTTCTCGGGAAACCAGCCGAAGGCGCCTGCGGCATTCACATTGCGACGCGGATCAAAGATCCAATCATAGACTTTCTTTGCCCATCGGATTAGCCTGATCCCATCCGTACGATCACCATTCCGGCAAAGGGCCTCCCCCATTTTGACCACGCCCAACACGGTTGACGAGCGGTTGTGAAAATGGGAGGTAAATGAGCCATCAGGTCCGAATTCCAATGCGCGTTTAGTCTCACCGGTGTAACCATCACTCTGGTGTCCCGACAAGATTCCGCTGGTGATCTGTTTGGCGAACCTCAAAGCCCCTTGGTCACCCGTCGCCTCAAACCACATGACTAAAGGCTCGATCAACTGTCCACCCCAAACCCAGACATTCACCGGAAAGTGAGGGTCCCGGTTAAAATAGACATCGGACTTGAAAACAGCGTACACACCCTGGATCGGGTCGCCTCCGTAAACCGGTAGCTTGCCCAACCCATCAATCATTTTCTTTATTCGCTCTTTGATTTTGGCACGTGCTCCTGGGTCATGAGCCAAGCTGACATACCATTGCACAAGGGCGCGCAGGGTTCTTCCTTGATCCCAAACGTTGTAGTAATGCTTTTTACTTTTTAGATCCGAGAGTTCGGGAACGTAGACAAGCCCTGTATCAGGATTGAAGAAGGACAGGAGGAATTGTTTTTGCCCGCGCTCGACGACATCCCCCGCCTTGGGGTCCCCCAACATTTCTCGCGCACAAATCCAGGCCGTAATGGAGCGTGCGGTACAGTCTCCGTAATCCCACTGTGAATGCCAAACGGCCAGCCTTGGTAGTGCACATGCGCCAAAGTAGACTCTGTAGCATCCTTCTGTGCCGGGAAGCCGCTCAGGGTTGTTGGTCATGAACCCTGACACGGCCGCCCTTACAACGGGTATTAAATCGAGTCCGGCTGGAGACTCCCGGGTCGTTTTTGTCTCAAGTCCTCCTTCTGGGATCTCTTCTTTGGTGGGTCGTTGGCTGCGATTGGCATCGGCGCCAAAGATCTGCAGAGCGGCCGGGGAGAACGCAACGAGCGCGGTGGCTTTGAGGAACTTTCTTCTGTTTTGCCCGCGGCCATGCGGTTCGATACGGTCTTCGCTGCGCTTACGATCACTCATCACTTACCTCCCGTATCAGAAAATGCCTATCAGACACCATAGTTTTGATTAAAGGTTTCCTTCGTAAACTGGGGGTGTTGCAGAAGTGCGATGGCAAACCAGAGATGAGCTGCACATCCGAGGACGTGTGCAGATTTCCCGTTGGCCGCTCTGTTGGCATGGATCTTCACCATAACGGGCGACTCCCGGCTCGAAATATCACAGTAGCAGCCTGCTAACATTATCTGATCTTGTGATGATTATGGATTATAACTTGTTCCACGGGCGATGCCTATTGTCAAAGGAAACTTCCGGGCGTGTTGCTAGCGCCAGAAACACAGGAGCATAAAAGCATGAAACCGGTCAAATCCTGTGCTATAAAAACCGGACGCTTTCATGTGCTAACAGCACTATGATAAACAGACGATGGCGCTTGATCTCCTTGTAAAACAAAAAGCCATTGAGATTGGCTTTGATATGGTCGGCATCGCTCCGCTTGCAGTCTGGAAAGATTTGGACTTCGCACGCAAGTGGGTCGAGCAGGGTTATGGCGGCGAGATGCATTATCTCCAAAATCCTAAACGCCATGACCCTCGGCAGGTCCTTCCTTCCGCTCAGTCGGTGGTTTGCGTTGGCCTGATTTACAACGCGCCGTTCCCCTATTCCACCGAGGTTTCTAAACATCGTGTCTCTGCTTCCACTTATCCCACACGGCAACAACCGCCAGAGAGTGAACAAGGAAGCCAGGAAGCGGCGGCGCGAGGTTGGATCTCCCGTTACGCCTGGGGACAGGATTACCACGAAGTCCTTCGCACGAAGCTCGAAGGTCTGCGGAAGTCAATCGAGGCAATCTCTCAGGAAGTGGAAACGCGCGTCTACGTGGATACCGGGCCGGTGGTCGAGCGCGCCTTTGCCCGCCATTCCGGCATCGGCTGGATGGGCAAAAATACCTGCCTCATCAATCAAAACAAAGGATCCTGGTTCTTCCTGGGAGTGCTCTTGACCAACCTTCCCTTGGACCCCGACCTTCCGGCTCCGGATCACTGCGGCTCCTGCACAAGGTGCCTCGATGCCTGCCCCACCGGAGCGTTGGTCAAGCCTTACGTAATGGATGCCTCCCGCTGCATTGCGTACTTCACGATCGAACTGAAAGGTCCCATCCCGGAACAGCATCGGCCCGCCATCGGCGCGAACCTCTTTGGTTGCGACATCTGCCAGGATGTCTGCCCATGGAACAGAAGTCAGCAGTCACAGGGGAGGAACCAGAATAGTGCAGCAAGACGTCTGCTATCAGCAAGCAGTCCTCAGCCTGCCGAAAAAGGATTAGGACGCGCTGGAGCGGCCACGACGACCTTGACCGTGTTTCAACCCATTGAGATAAACAAGGCCAACTCTGCGACATCAGCAAACACGGCTAGCATCCCGGAAGAATCGAAAGTCGAACAGGTTCAGTCACCCGATCACCGATTTTCTCTTTTCAATCCACCCATCGACGCCCTGGCGAAACTGAGCGAAGAAGATTTCCGGCGCGCCTTCGCCCGCTCGCCCATCAAACGCGCAAAATATCGCGGCTGGCTGCGCAATCTCGCGGTGGCGATGGGCAATTCCGGCGACCGCCGCTTCATTCCAAAACTTGCAGAACTCTCCCGCTACCCCGGTCCCGTCGTGCGCGAGCACGCCGGCTGGGCGCTCCGGCAGCTGGCCAAAACAGGCGCCGGCGCCCGCACTTCCTCAGGCGCCCACACTTCCTCTTGACAATAGTCGTCACAACAGATATATTCACAATATGCCAAAAGGACTTCGGGCGGAGATCAAGCAAAAACGGCCGTTCGCGAGCCTGGAAGAAGAGGTCGCCTTGAGCCTTTTGCGAACGGCCGACCTGCTGGACCAGAACCTGGAAACGCTGCTTAAGCCTTCAGGTCTATCTGCAACACAATACAACGTCCTGAGGATTTTGCGCGGAGCGGGCCCGCAAGGGCTGACGTGCGGCGAAACCAGCGGGCGCATGCTCACGCACGACCCCGACATGACCCGGCTGTTCGACCGCCTGGAAAAGCGCGGGATGATCCGGCGCCGGCGCGAGAGTCGGGACCGGCGCGTCGTCACCGCCTCCATCACGGAGGAGGGGCTTTACCTTTTGAGCCGCCTGGATAAACCAGTCCGCGATCTCCATCGCAACTGTTTTGCGCACATTCCGGAAAAGGATCTAAAGGTTCTACAGAAGCTCCTTGAACGCGTCCGGAACTCGGGCAAATAATTTTTGGCATATACTTGTTGTAACGATATTCGTTGAAAGTCATCTTAAGCCTTAGGAGGTGCGTTATGGCACAGATTCAGCCAGCAGCAGAAAAAACCGGCATCCTTGCCTGGAAGATCGATCCCGCTCATTCGAACGCGCAGTTCAGCGTCCGGCATCTGATGATCTCGAACGTCAAAGGAGAATTCACTCGGGTCAGCGGGCAGGCATTGCTGGATCCCAGCAACCCCGAAAGCCTATCAGTCGAGGCCACAATCGACGTGAGCACGATCAACACGCGCGAGCCCGACCGCGACACTCATTTGAAGAGCCCCGACTTCTTCGACGTCGCCAAGTATCCGACCTTGACTTTTAAGTCCAAAGGGGCGATTGCCGGCCCGGACGGGCTGAAGGTAACGGGGGACCTGACGATCCACGGCACGACGCGCGAGGTTACGATCGAGGTTGATGGGCCCACTCCCCCGTTGAAAGATCCTTGGGGAAACACTCGCCTCGGCGCTTCGGCAAGCGCCAAAATCAATCGCAAGGATTTCGGCCTTGTGTGGAACCAAGCGCTCGAAACCGGAGGAGTGCTGGTAGGCGACGAAGTCCGGATCAACCTCGATGTGGAACTTGTGGCAGACGCGGCGGACGCCAACACCTGAGCATCGGCGGCGCAGCAATCGCGGATCGGTGCTCCAAAAGGGGCGCAGGTTACAGGCGGACCCAATTTCCCCGCCCGTAACCTGCCCTCGATGATTCGCAAAGAATGCTACTTCCCGATGGTGAATCGGCTCTCCGCGGCCGTCCAATCGACCACGTTCCACCAGGCGGAAATGTATTCGGGCCGGCGATTCTGGTACTTCAGGTAATAAGCGTGTTCCCAAACGTCCAGCCCCATCACCGGGAATTTGGCTTCCATGAGAGGGCTGTCCTGATTGGCAGTTGAGTAGATGTCCAGCTTTCCGGAACCGTCCTTGACGAGCCAGGCCCAACCGGATCCGAAGCGGCCGGCGGCTGCGGCGCCGAACTTTTCCTTGAACTGGTCGAAACCGCCGAAGGCGCTATTGATGGCGTCCGCCAGCTTGCCGCTTGGTTGTCCGCCCTTGTTCGGGCCCATAATCGTCCAGAACAGGGAATGGTTGGCATGGCCGCCGCCGTTATTGCGGACAGCTGTCCGGATATTTTCCGGAATAATCGCGCAGTTGTTGGCCAGCAACTCCTCGATCGACTTGCCGGCAAGATCAGGCGCAGACTCAAGCGCCTTATTCAAATTGTTAGCATATCCCGCGTGATGTTTGCCATGGTGAGTCTCCATGGTCAACTTGTCGATATACGGCTCCAAAGCATCTGTCGCGTACGACAGACTCGGAAGAGAAAACGGCATAACGCCTCCTTTGGCAGTAG
>JAJYHU010000238.1 GCA_021784615.1 Acidobacteriota bacterium
CGAGGCGTTCGAACTCACGCTCCTGGAGGACGCGCAGGAGCTTGGCCTGCAAGGTACCGGGCATATCTCCGATTTCATCCAGGAAAATAGTGCCCTGGTTCGCGAGCTCGAACTTGCCGGGTTTGGTGGCGGCGGCGCCGGTGAACGCGCCTTTTTCGTATCCGAAAAGCTCGCTCTCCAGCAGATTCTCCGGGATGGCGGTGCAATTGATCTTAATGAACGGTCCGCCCGAGCGGCGGGAGTGCTGATGGATGGCGCGGGCGATCATATCCTTCCCCACGCCGCTTTCGCCGCCCAGCAGAACCGTGGAATTGGTGGGCGCCACGCGCTCGACTGCGGCCAGAACTTCCTGCATCTCGGCGCTCTTCGCGATGATGTTTTCAAAGGCGTAGCGATGCCCAAGCGCCTCGCGCAACGAGCGGTTTTCTTCATGGAGCCGTTTGACTTCCAGCTCTTTGCGGACGATCAGCTTGATCTCTTCGATCGAAAATGGCTTGAGCACGTAATCGCTGGCGCCGGCCTTCATCGCTTCCACGGCGCTTTCGACCTTGCCGTAGGCGGTCATCATCACCACGGGAGTTGCAGCATTCGAGCGCTTCACCGCGTGCAGAAATTCTAGGCCGCTCATTCCGGGCAGCTTGACGTCGCTCAGAACCAGATCGATCTTGTCGCGTCGCAGCACTTTGAGCCCCTGCTCCGCGTTCCCGACAGCGCGGATGGTGTAACCCTCGTCCACCAGATTCAACTCCAGCAGGCGCAGCATTTTCGGTTCGTCTTCGACAATCAGAATGGTCGGCATTTCAAAATCAGCCAGCCTCACACTTAACAGAATCAGGTGGTTTGATGCAAGCAACCGACGCCGTGGCATCATCGATCGATGTCCCCGCATTACTCCAGCGGGAAAAAAACGCGGAAGCATGCGCCGTTTTCCGAATTGGGCTGGACGCGAATCCAGCCTCCATGGTCATCCACGATTTTTGAGACAATCGAGAGTCCGAGGCCCACGCCCTCGTTCTTGGTGGTGAAAAAAGGATTAAAAACCTGCTCCCGCAATTCCGGCGGTACGCCGGGCCCCGTATCCCTCAGGTCGACTTCGATTCCCTGCCGGCCGTCGATCTCCTTCTTTGCGATTTCCACCCGCAGCGTGCCGCCCTCTGCTCCCATCGCTTCATAGGCATTGAACACGAGGTTTGTAAAGACCTGCTCCGTGAGTTCGGCATCGAGCGGGACAGGCGGAAGTTCAGCGGCGTACTGGCGCTCCACCCGCACCTTGGAGTCAGGCCAGCGGTCCCGGGCCGCTTTCAGGGCGTAATCCACCATGGCCGCAATTTCTTCCGGATGTTTTTTGATCTCCAGGGGCCTTGCGAAATCTAGAAACCGGCTGACCAGCGAGTTCAGCCTGTTAACTTCACTGGAAATGAATCCGGCCAGCTCAATGGCGATGGAATCCTGCTCCGGGAGTTTCTGCCCCAGGGTTTCCGCAGAACCCTTGATGACGCCGAGCGGGTTGCGAATCTCGTGGGCAAGCCCCGCTGTCAATTGCCCGAGCGCCGCCAATCGCTCCGACCTTCGAGCCTCCACCTGCGCCCGCTTAAGCTGCTGGTTGGTTTCCGCAAGCCGCTCGGCAAGCAAACGATAGCGCTCCGACTGCTGCCGGTTCTCCATGACGAAGCGATTGACCAGGATGGCGGCTAAAAAGAAAAAAAGCACGCGAATGCCGAGCTCTTCAGCTCCGCTCGCTGTCAGCCGATACACCTGAAGCGCTGGAATCAGAAAGGCGCAATATGCCGCGGAGCTAAGAGCCGTCCACCCGAGCGTTCCCCAGGGGCCTGAGTAGATTGCCGCGGTGACGACGGGCAGGTAATAGATGAGATAGTAGCTGGAGTTGATGCCTCCCGTGTGAGCAATCAGGAGAGACGCCAGCGCGATCTTCATCAGCGTGCTGTATACCTCGCCGCGCGCTCCGGCCCACACAATGAATTTGCGCTCGAAAACCTGGAAGAATCCAATCGTCAGCAGGATCAGTTGCGCGTGAACTTCAGAGACCGGATAGAGAACCGCCAGGCCGGCCAGAAAAACCAGCAGCAGCACGTCCATCCAGGCAAATTTGTGACGGCTTTCTTCAGGCATCGTTTCAGCTTTACCGGGTCTAATTTAGGCTATATGGCACTGAAGCACAATGGGGTGGTAATCTTTTGACGCGGCGCTTGCACGATGAGCGGGTTCTATTGAGAGGGCTCAGCGCCTGCGGCGCACGCCAGCAGAGGTCGTGATTTGCTGGTCTAACGTCAAAATCATTAAGCGCAAATGCAAAATTGGGGGAGCTGTTAATGCCGTACGATGCGACCAAAATGCAGGATTGGGAGATTTCTGAAGCCGCGGAGCAGCAGATGCCCAGCCCTCGGGAGTGGCAGGAAAGGTTAGGGCTGCAACAGGACGAATTGATTCCCATGGGAAGGCTGGCAAAGCTGGATTTTCTCAAGATCATGGCGCGGCTGAAGAGCCGGTCGGATGGGAAATATATCGAAATCACTGCGATTACACCCACCCCTTTGGGTGAAGGGAAAAGTACAACTTCAATTGGTTTGATGGAGGGATTGGGCAAGCGCGGAAAGAATGTTGGAGGATGTCTGCGGCAGGCTTCCGGCGGGCCCACCATGAATGTGAAAGGGACGGCTGCGGGCGGAGGAAACGCCTTGCTGATTCCCATGACCGAATTTTCATTAGGACTGACGGGCGACATCAACGATATCGGGAACGCCCACAACCTGGCGATGACGGCGCTTACCGCCCGCATGCAGCACGAACGGAACTACACCGACGAGCAACTGCTGGAGCGCAGCGGAACTCCCCGATTGGATATAGATCCTGCGCGGGTGGAGATGGGTTGGGTGATGGATTTCTGCGCTCAGTCCTTGCGCAACATCGTCATCGGTATTGGCGGCAAGCAGGACGGCTTTTTGATGCGTTCAAAGTTTGCCATCACTGTGAGCTCAGAGCTGATGGCCATTTTGGCCATTGTGGTGGACCTTGCCGACCTGAGGAAGCGCCTTGCGGAAATTACGGTCGCTTTCGACAGGAAAGGGAATTCCGTTACAACGGCCGACCTGGAAGTGGCGGGAGCCATGACGGCCTGGATGCGAAACACCATCAACCCAACTCTCTGTTCGACCGCGGAATACCAGCCCTGCATGGTGCATGCCGGTCCCTTTGCCAACATCGCCGTAGGGCAATCTTCGATCATCGGCGACCGGTTGGGATTGAAGATGTTCGATTATCACGTGACCGAAAGCGGTTTTGGCGCGGATATTGGCTTTGAGAAGTTCTGGAACGTCAAGTGCCGCCACAGCGGCCTGACGCCGAATGTCTCTGTTCTGACGGTGACGATCCGCTCCCTTAAAATGCACGGCGGAGGTCCCAAGGTCGTGGCAGGCTTGCCTCTGGCCGAAGACTATACCAGGAAAAACCTGAAGCTCCTTGACCAGGGCTTGCCCAACTTGCTTCATCACCTCGGGATCATTCGCCGGTCCGGAATCAATCCTGTGGTCTGCATCAACTGTTTCCATACGGATACGAAAGCGGAGATCGCCCTGGTGCGCAAGGCTGTGGAGGCTGCGGGCGCCCGGTGCGCGGTCTCTCGACACTGGGCCAAGGGCGGCGAAGGCGCTCTGGAGGTGGCAGACGCTGTGATCGACGCCTGCGAGGACAAGGTGGCCTTCGAATACTTGTATCCGCTGGAGATGAACCTGCGGGACCGCGTGGAGCTTATTGCAAAAGTGGTTTACGGAGCCGATGGAGTGGCCTGGACTCCGGAGGCGGAAGCGAAATCGAAGATGCTTGAATCCGATCCGAAATACGCCGACTACTCTACCATGATGGTCAAAACCCATTTGAGTTTAAGCCACGACCCGGCCGGAAAGGGAGTTCCACAAGATTGGGTGCTTCCGATTCGAGACGTCCTGGTATATTCTGGCGCAAAGTTCCTTTGCCCTTGCGCCGGTGAGGTCAGCTTGATGCCGGGGACTTCTTCCAACCCCGGTTTTCGCCGGGTCGACGTGGATATAGAAACCGGAAGGGTTAAGGGATTATTCTGAGTAGGGGTTCGCCTTTGCGAGCAGGAATGGATTGGCGATGGCGCACGAGACAAAGCCACCGAATTATTTGAAGCTGGCGCTTGAAACGAATCAATTTCTCTGCACCGCGGAGCTTGTCCTGGGGCGTGACCACAATGCGGCCGAGGCGGAGACTTTCGTCAAAGAAGCCGCAGCCGCTTCGGATGGAATTAGAGTTATCAGTGTGACGGACCTGCCGGGCGGCAACCCGGCCCTGCCGCCGGAAGCTTTCATCTCTTTTATTCTGGAACATGGCCTCACTCCCATCGCTCATCTTGCCGGCAAGGACGGAAACCGCTCTTCGCTTGAAGCCCGCCTGCACGCTCTGGCGCATCTGGGAGTGGAGAACATCCTGGCTTTGACGGGGGATGCGCAAAAGGAAGGCTTTGGTGGGAAACCCAAGCCGGTCTATGACCTGGATTCCGTTCTGATCCTCTGGCTGCTCGAGGCCATGAAGCAAGGGATCGAATACGCCGTGGGACCGCGAACGGTCCATACCACTCCTTTCGACTTTTTTGGGGGCGCCGTCGTAAACCCTTACAAGGTTCGGGAGCCTGACCAGATGATGCAGCTATACAAGCTGCTACTGAAAATTTCGGTCGGAGCAAAATTTATCATCACGCAGTTGGGATATAACCTTCGCAAGCTTTACGAACTGAAGCAGTTTATGGCTCGCGAGGGCGTTGGCCACATTCCTGTACTCGCCAACGTCTACGTTCCAACATCCAGGATTGCGCAGATGATGAAAGCCGGCGAAGTGGCCGGCTGCGTGGTGCTGGACGACCTGATCCGGCGTCTCAAAACTGAGAAGAAGCCCCAGCGCCTGGAGCGTGCAGCGCTCCTGGTTGCCGCCGTCAAAGACCTGGGTTTTGCGGGAGCGCACATCGGCGGGTTTGGCCTCACGCACCGCGACTTTATGACCATTATCGAGCGGGCGGGCGCGATTGGGGCTGAATGGCGGCAGAGGATGGATGAACTGATCTTGCCCAGCCCGAACGAGTTCTATCTTTTTCCGCAAGGCCAGGACTGTCTGAGTGATGGCCTTGGCAGCTATCTGGCCGGCCGGGCGAAGCCCCGCGCCAAGTTCGTCCAGAAGCTCTCCAAGTTTGTGCATCAGCACTTCATTGCGGAAGGCTCCTTTGCCGGGCGTTTCCTGGGACGGCGTTTGAAGGACAAAATGACCACCGGCGCCAATAACTCCTGGCGCCATGGCCTGTGGTGCCAGCTGCTTGAGCCTTCCACTCTCTACCGAAAAGCGACGCTCGGGTGCAAGAGCTGCGGCGATTGTCTTCAGGACCATCTTGACTATGCGGGCTGCTCGATGCGGTGGTGTTACAAGGAACTGCGCAACGGTCCTTGCGGGGGTAGCAGAATGGACGGAACCTGCGAGGCTCGTCCGGACCTGCCCTGCATCTGGAATGTGGTTTACCAGGGTGCTCGGGCGATGGGAGACGACCCCCGAAAATTCTCGCAAACCCTCATCCCCCCGCGCGACTGGCGTCTTGACGGCACCAACGCTATGGCTAATCGCATGGCGGGATTGGATAACTTTTCGAGAAGGATCCGTCTTGCTCCCGCAGCAAAAAGAGAAAAAGGAGGAAGCTAAGCATCATGCTGATCATCGGTGAACTGATCAATTGCACGCGCAAAAAGGTGGGCGAAGCTGCGCAAAATCGAGATGTGGAATTCTTCCAGGACATTGCCCGGAAACAAGTGGAGGCCGGCGCGGACATGCTTGATGTTAACGGCGGCCTGCCCGGCCAGGAGGTGGAGGTGTTGCCGTGGCTCGTGAAGATCGTCCAGGAGGCCGTCGAGACGCCGCTTTGCCTGGATAGCGCTGACCCCGCAGCCCTTGGCCGCGCGCTCCCGCTCTGCAAGCAGCGCGCAATGATCAATTCCATCACCGATGAGCCGGCCCGCCTTCAGGCGTTGCTTCCGTTGCTTAAGGAATTTCGGCCCAATGTGATCGCGCTATGTTTGAGTGAGTCGGGGCCGCCGCACGATGTCGATGATCGCATTGCGACCGCCAGCCGGTTGATTGACCGCCTCACGGCGGAAGGGCATTCTCTGGATGATATTTATGTCGATCCTTGCGTGCTTCCCATCAGCACGGATTCCGAACAAGGAAAGGCGCTGGCGGAGGCCACAAGGTTGATCGTGGCCCGCTATCCCGGGATCCATGCGAGCGCCGGGATCAGCAATGTGTCGTTTGGGCTGCCTTCACGCAAGCTGCTCAACGATGTTCTTATCGTGCTCTTGATGGCGCAAGGCCTGGACGCAGCCATCGTCAATCCGTGCGACCAGCAATTGATGATGAACGTCCGCGCGGCAGAAGCTCTGCTCTCGCGTGACGAGTTCTGCGCAAAATATCTCCGGGCCTTTCGGGAAGGGAAGTTGGGCCAGGCCGCATAGGTTGGACTCTGGCTGGCGCTCTGTGCAACTCTAATTAGAAGCGTACACTTGCTCGCCCCGAAGCAGCACCGTCTCAATCCGCAATCCTTCCGGCTCTGGTCGAAAAACAACCAAATCGGCCGGTTGGCCAACTTCAAGGCTGGTTGACAGCCCGGTGCCGCGGAGCAGCCGTCGTGGATTCACTGTGGCGGCTTCGAGCGCTTCTAATAGGCTGGTGCCTGTGAACTTTTGAAAGACGGTAACGGCTCGGTTCATGCTGAGCGCGGAGCCTGCCATGCTTGCCCGGTCCATCCTGACAACCTGGCCGCTCGGCAGAAGCTCAATATCCAGGCCGACCAGCGAATACCGGCCCGGAGGAAGGCCAGCCACGTGGACGGCATCGGTGACGAGAATCGAACGTTCGATACCCTTCATTCGGAAGGCCACCCGCACCAAGTCCGGCGGCAGATGGAATCCATCGCAGATCAGGCTGGCGCTGAGACGGTCATTGGCGAGTTGGGCCCAGAGCGGATTCTGGTGGCGGTTGATCATTTGGGGACATCCGTTGCCGAGGTGTGTGCTGAGCCTCGCGCCCGCTTCTACGGCAGCGTGAATATGCTCGGGCGAACCATCCGTGTGGCCCAGCGCCACCACCACGCCTGCGGCGGTGGCGTTGCGGATAAAGTCACAGGCGCCCGGCAGCTCCGGAGCCAGCGTTACGATTGCGATCCGGCCGCCCGCAGCTTCCTGCAAAGTGTTGAACTCTTCCCAGTCCGGCGGATGCATCAACTTCGGGTCATGGGCGCCGTGCGATGGTCCAGGCGAGAGGTATGGGCCTTCCAGGTGATAGGCGGGCACGGTGGCGGCAAAGCGGGCGTCGCGCTCGCGGGCGGCTTCGAGCACCCTAAAATTCCGTTTGAGTTGTTCGATGGAATTTGTGATGAGCGTCGCGCAAATTGCCGTCACTCCGGTTTTCCATACCGCGGGAAGCACGCTGAGGGCTTTGGGGAGATCGAGGTGCTCGTCGGAGAAATCGGTTCCGGCAAAACCGTTAATCTGAACGTCCGCAAAGCCCAGGCTGACGAATGGCGCGCCGGGATCGCTAGGGCCCTTGATAAGCACTGAGTGGATTTGTTTCCCCTGGACGTTGAGGCGGGCCAATCCCTTGCCTGCAATATTCGCTATGATTTCCATGACAATTCAGAAAGCCTCCGTCCTCTATATCCGCAGCAAAAGCCACACGCTGAAGATCAGCCCGATGCTCAGGGCGAATCCAATCGATAATCCCTTCAGGTCTTCGCGGTAGGCTTTGAGAAAGCTTACTCCATACGCGCCGCGGCGCAAATGAAGCAGATTGACCAGCAGCAACTGGCGCCCGTTTTCGGCCGCCCAGAGGCTGGGATCAATAGTTAAAATCGGATCGCTCGCCGTCTGTCGACCCAAATCCTGCGCGGCGGCAGCGAAGCCCGCTGAAAGCTGCAGCGGCATGTCCGTGGAGGCTTGGAGTTGTCCCATGAAGTGGGTAAGCTTCGATTCCGGTTCAGGCCGAGTCCACAGGCTTACCAACACCAGGCCCAAGATCCCTGCCGTGAGGGCTGCAAGAAAAATGTTCGGGTCCCAGTAGTCGAGCCGCTCGTTCTTCAGGTGGTAGAGAAAGAAGTTAGTGGAGAACGCCGCCAGCAAACTAGCGGCCGCGCCCCATCGGTTGGCCCGCTTCCAGACGATTCCAATCACGATGCTGATGCCTACGAAAGTCGCCATGGTTTCAGTCAGCAGAAAGGAATAAAGCACTCTTTGGATGAGGAATAACGCATAAACGATCGCGATGACCACTGCTGCCAAGCCGCTCGCGCGGCCAACCCAGAGGTAATGGCGGTCTGACCGGCCGCGAACCAGCCGTTGACGATAAAGGCCCTGGGTGAAGAGGGCGCCGCTGTCCACCATCAGCGCGGCGCAACTGGCAAGGCTCGCCCCCATGACGCTTGCAATCAGCAGGCCGCGAAAACCGGGGGACAGCAACTGGCGGCAAGCAAAGCCAAAGGCATCTTCGGGGTCGGCCAAAGCGTGTGTGCCGAACATTCCTCGCGCCACCATGACGGCGACCATCAAGCCCACGATGGCCCATCCCACCGTGCACAGACGTTTGATGTAGGTCCCATGAAAAAAGCCCACGCGACAGGCATGTTCGTCCTTCCCGGTGCCCACGGCTGCCACCATGTGGGGCTGCGCCATAATGCCGACCAGGCCATTAATTGTTAGCATCAGAATGAACCACGGCCCAATTCCCTTGGGAGTCGCCAGCGAGAAGTTATAGGCAGGCAAGGTCTGCTTCATCCCGTCGAGACCTCCCATCAAGCCCCAGCCGAGCGGGATCAACATGAAAGACAACGAAATGATCATGAAGCCTTGCAAGAAATCGCTCCAGGCGGAAGCGACCAGGCCGCCAATGAAGCTATAGAGAATAAAAATGGTTGCCAAACCCAGCAAAATATGATTGACCCCCAGGCGGCCGCCGAGCACTTCATTCAGAACTTTGGAGGCTCCTTTGAGGATGCTCGCGATGTTGATGGTAAAAAAAACAAAAGCAAAAAGGATATAGAACCCTGCCATGGCCGGCCCGTAACGGTCTTCCATCATTTCCGCGGTTGTGGTGCGGCGAACTCGGCGGAAGACAGGCGCCATGATCCAGTAGAAAGGTGTGGCCAGGAGGTTCTTCCACTGGTACCATATGGCCGAAAACCCTGAAGTATAGACGGCTCCGGCAAGGCTTACCGGCATGTCGGCGTGAGTCCCCACGCCGAAGCTCTGCGCAATCATGAGCAGCTTGCCGAAGCGCCGCTTGCCCATGAAATAACTGTCGGTGTCCTTAACCCGTAAGCTGGCGATGATTCCAATGGCGGCCAGAACGGCAAAGTAACCGATAATAACAACCCAATCTAATGCACTGATGTGCATTGTCGTTATCCAACTTCCGCTAGTTTCCCCGATCTCTGTGAATGCCGCTTGCTTTCCGATTGCGTTTTAGGCCGTATTGAAGCAGACGACATTATACCCGCAGCGGGCTGTTCCTACGGGTTTACCTTTAGAGGTGAGGTGTGTTTTTGCACCGCTTCGCAAATGGAAGCCGGAGCGTGACGGCTTCCTTCGAAATAGCTTTAATCGGATT
>JAJYHU010000394.1:0-5452 GCA_021784615.1 Acidobacteriota bacterium
CGGCCGGAAGGCCCGTGGCGCCGCGACCCGCAGCCGATCACTCTTAATTCCACACTGAAACCGCTCTTGGGCAGATATCAGCGCACTTATGCCGGAACGCTGCTGCGTCGCAAGAATGACTGGCTTATCCTGGCGATGATGGACCACGCGCCCTACAGTTGGGCGCTGTTTGCCATGACGGCGTCCAATCCCCACGGTCCGTACTCGGAGCGGAAACTAATCCGCCACGTCGAGGGGAGCTACTTCCATCCTCCTCTTATGGAATTCTATCCGGCCTTCATGAATGCCGGTTGGGTTTATGCGCCGGCCACTTCCGTCGCTCGCAACCGCAACTTCCAGGTAATTTTCCGCGCGCCGATCGAGAAAGCGGCTGACCCGGCGGCCTGGCAGATTTTTCGTTATGGGTCGGTTTGGCACAGTAAAGACGTGCCGAACGAGGCGTATGGGATCTGGGGACAGACGTTTTCAGGTTGGGTGGACCAGAAAGGCATGTTATGGGCGATGTTTCCCTCGCGCAATACCGAGGGCAATGGCACGATCAATTTGTCTGTCCGGCCGTGGTCAAAACCTCTGAGGCTCAAAGGCTTTCGTTTTAGCGGGGACAATGCCCCGAGCTTGACCTGCCTGCGGCGTGGTTATGCCCATTTCACCCTCAGCGCCGAACTTTATGTTCGCGGCGCGGCGAGGATCATTTGGGGTTATCGGGCTCCATTGGGACCGAACAAGCCCACCTCTGATGCCACGCTGCATTCGCTCTCTCTAACGCGCCATTACGGGCTTGAGTTGGCTCGTAACGGCTGGAGAATTATCACGGTTGATGCCCAGGGAATGGAGCGGGTAATCGCCAAGAGACCGGCTCAGATGAGAGAACTATGGAAGGTTACCATCGCCCATCAAGAAGACGGTGGGACAACCATCGAGTTGGACGGCAAAGAAATCTGGAAAGGATTGATGAAAGCGTCTGGCGGCGTGATAGGTCTCCTGGCCGAATCCCATAGCCACGTTTCGGTTACCCGATTCGTGATCGCCGGCAAGCGGGAGTGCTGTACGCTTTCATTTCTTTACACGGAAGCCTTGCTCGGGGCAGGTGAAGACCCGGCTCATTGGCTTGAGCGGTGGGACCCCACATTTCGTTTTGGAACCGGTGTCGTGCGCCGGGACGACGCTGGGCGCGCCAAATGGAACTTCATGGGCACAGGTTTCACGCTTTGGAGTCCTAAGGGGCCGGATTATGGAATCGTCGAGGTGCGCTTGGATGGTACGGAGGTGTCAACCGTGGACTTGCGAAGTCCACAGTTAAGAGCATCACAGCCTGTGTTCCGAAAAACCGGCTTGGCTGACTCGTTTCACGCTGTTGTTTTGCAGCCGAAAACAGGACGATTGGTGGTGGACAGTCTTGAGGTTCACGGATAAATAGCAAAGCTCATGGGTTCTTAAAGCACTTTACAGAAGCGATTCATGGCGTCAAATCGGCGGCTGAGGGAGGGAATTGGGCGCGCAATTTCCTAACTTGTTCCGCAAGCGACGTGCATTCCTGGAAGATCCGAATTCCTGCAATTCCCCTTGCTCCGGCCGCAATACACTCTGCGGCCCTTTCGGCCGTAATCCCGCCCAGCGCGAACACTGGAATCGCAGAGCGTCTTGAAACCTCTGCCAGTTTGGCCAAACCGAGCGGAGGCCCGTACTGGAGTTTTGAGGGAGTTGCAAAGATAGGTCCCAGCAGGATATAGTCTGCGCCTGCAGACTCCGCCTCGATCGCCTCATCGAGCGAATGGCACGAAACCCCAATGAGAAAATCTTTCCTGACTTCGCCACGCACAACCTCCGCCGGCAATGATTGCCTTCCCAGATGCACGCCGTCAGCAGCCACTGCCAAGGCGATGTCCATGCGGTCGTTAATGACGATTTTCGTTCCAGCTTTTCTGCAAATGCGGACAGCGGCCTGGGCTAAGTCGGCCAGTTCGCGGGTTGGAAGATCCTTTTCACGCAGTTGAATTAAATCAACTCCGGCCTCGGCGGCTAGCTGGATGCAAGGCAGCAAGGGTTCTGGGGCGAGTCCATGGCGGTCCGTAATGAAGCAAAGCTGAATCGGCGCGGGAGGCATTCGGGGATTTGACTTTCAGTTGGATTCAATCATCGTCAAGAATAGCCATTCGGGCTTCGGACCCCAAGATTGAACCTTACCGTGCGGCGCGCGAGCGGAGCAGCCCGATCGCCCCCAGCACTCGCCAAAGTTCATAAAAGGCCAGAAAGACATCGACAAGGCCCATTCCTGAGATGGCGCCACGGACATAATAGTTCCGTGATATGGCAGCCACCCAATGATAACGCGCTACAAAGAAGTTGTGGTGCCAGATGGGAACCCATGGAAAAACGAAGAGAAACACGCCCATTTCAAAGCAAAAGGCCATATAAAGGATTGCGACCCATCGGTTGGTGGGCTGTTGCTGAGATCGGTCCCCTAGCGTAGCCTCTTCGGCCGCGGGCTTCGCCGGACTTATCATGATGATCCTATGAGGAGAATCAGGAGACCCTCTGCTGGAGAATGCGGATTTTTTCTGCGACGTCCCGGTAGTCGATGTTCTGGCTATAAACCTCGATGTATTCCTCGATGGCCGCCTTGTAATCGCCGGCCTGTTCATAGGCAGCGCCTAAATCATATCGAAGCGCCAAAAGCGCATCTTCATCGAGGGTAGGGAGTTCAAGCGCCCGGGCATACCATTTCGCGCCGATGGCAGGCATTCCTTTATCCATAAAGCAAGCGGCAAGCAGCGTACATCCCTGGAGAAAATTGGACGGAAAGTTATTGCGGGTTGCGCCTTTCACGATCTTCTGGAATTCCCCGATCGCTTCGTCGAGCAGGCCCATCTCCCGAAAAGCTACACCCAAGTTGTAGTGGGTTTCTGGATCATCGGAGTCCTCTTCAGGCCCTTCCACTTGCTGAAGATCATCAAGAAGGGAACTCAACTCAGCGGCTGCTCCGCCTGGAGTCTCCACTGGAGGACGATGGTCATCCGCCGGGTCAGAGGCAACAGGACTCGATTCCGGCGCTTTGAGATCTTCGAGAGTCGACGCTAATTCACCGGCTAGATCGATCATGGCGCCTTGATCTCCAGTCGCTTCAACGGAAACCTGAAGATCGTTTTCAATGCCTACAGGGGATTTCTGCTCGCGTTTTTGCCCGGATTCATCAACCAAACGGCGCAAGGCGGCCGCGTCCGGCTGTTCGGGATACTTCTCTTCGAGGTCCTGAACGGCCCGCTGAGCTTCTTCATAGAAGCCTTGGGCTACATAAAACTCAATTTCCTCACGGCTTTCCTGATAGTTGAAAGGAGGAATCTTCTCCTTGGCCTTTTCCGCGGGCCCGGAAGCTTCCGCCTTAGGCTCAGTTTCATCCGCGGCCTCTGGGTCGCCCTCAGTATCGTGCAGAGCGTCTCGATGGGTTTCGAACTCTATTGGCATTTCCTGGGGTTCCGGGAGGGCTTCATCTTCAAAAGGGCCAGGAGTGCCGGCTGATTCTGTAAGGTTGATTTCTTCCGGGATGGAGGATTGTTCCGGGGCAATCTCGGCGTGGGGTTTGCTTTCCGTTATGGGTATGAGAATCGGGGGGGATTCCGGCTCGATCTCCAAGGCCGCGCCCGACAGTGAAGAGAAATCGGCGGGTGCGTATTCCTTGCCTTGCTTTTGCAGAACTTGCTTGAGCAAGTCCTTATAGCCTTCATTTGAGGGCTCGCGGGCAACCAGCCTGGCGTAAGACTGTTCCGCCTTTCCTAACTCGCCGGCCTGAACGTAAGCGTGCCCCATTGCCTCAAGAACCTCGGGAATTGTAACCTCGTCGCCGCTCTTTTCGCAAATCCGGTAGATGAGCTCCAGATTGTCGATCTTTTCGGGCGCCGCCGTCCAAATCTTTCGCAGAACCTCCATCATCGGTCCCGTTTCCTTCAGTTCAATCAAGCCAGCGGCAACCGAGTTGACAGCCCGGAAGGCCCGGTCATAGTTTTGCTCAGCCAGACATTGCTCTGCGAAGTTTGAGAAGGGCGAAAAGTCGGAAGGATTCTTACGGAAAATACTGGGCAGCGCTTTTTCTGCGGCATCCAGGTTATGAGAAGCCAAATAGGTTTCAAACAATAGCCGCTGGGCCCGAGGATCGTTCTGGAGTTCCGGGAGGGAAGCCAGGATTTTTTCAACCTGTTCGGGTTGCCGTTTGCTGAAGGCGTGATGAGCGAGGGAAAGCTGCACATCGGGATCTCCAGGGAGCAGCCCCGCCGCCTTATTTAACGCATGCTCAGATGTCAAAGCGTCGCCTTGCCGTTGTGCAGACTTAGCCGCTTCAAGATAGGCCTCCGCAGCCTCCTTTTGTTCCCCGGCGTCTTCGGCGTATTGAGCTAGCCGTAAACGTGAATGGGGGCTGTCGGCATCCAAGCGGGCGAGCTTGCGCAGCGCATTCAGCGCGTTGTCTTTCTGGTTAGTCCTTTCGTAAAACTCAAAAGCGCTCATCCATTGCTCGCGCGCCTCGCGGGCGCGCCCCTGCGTCAGGTAAAGTTCCGCGAGCTTAAGTGAGGGCTCAGCCGTATTCCGGTCTATCTTGGATATTTTCTTATAGATAGCGATCGCCCTGACGACGAAGCCTTCCTGGACGTAAGCGTCCGCCAATTTGTAAAATTGTTTCAGACCCTCAGCGACGTTCTTGTCGCGGATGTAAAGGTCTCCGATGGTATTGAGCAGGATGAGGTCGGAAGGGTCGTTCTCAAGGATTGTAAGGTACTGCTGAATGGCCAGAGCGTTCTTCCCCTGAATGACGTACTTATGAGCTTCTTCGAGCGCCTTGGCTTTCTTAAAAGCCATCCGGAACGTCTCTCAATGAATTTACGAATTTTCTAACGCTAACATACGGTCTTATCGAAGTCAACGCAGAGTGCCCGTGTTTTGCTTCACTTTTTTGCGCTAACCCCTTTTTTTTCTGTTGGTTCCTGATCGTCCAGAGCGGATCGAGCCGCTTGCTTGAGCTTATTTCACCCATTGCGCCGTGCATCAGTTTTATCTATAATACCAGGAAAAGCGAAAGCTGGGATTCACCACATGCCAACACCAATGCTTCAGAAGTTAGAAGAAGAAATTCAGGCTCTCGAGCACGAACTGAACCACGAATTGCCCAAGGAATTGAAGCGTGCCCGTGCGCACGGTGATCTGAGTGAGAACGCCGAATACATCATGGCCAAGCAGCGGCAGGATTACGTCGGAGCCCGTCTCGCTCAGCTCAAGAAGCGCGCGGCGGACCTTGCGCTTGTCAACGTCAACAACATTCCTAAGGACCGGATCGCCTTTGGCTCAAAAGTTGTTCTGTACGATGTCGACAGAGATACTGAGATTAATTACAAGCTGGTTACGAGCGAGGAATCCGACGTCAGCAAGGGTTGGATCTCCACGACATCACCCATTGGGCGCAGCCTGA
>JAJYHU010000394.1:5462-9656 GCA_021784615.1 Acidobacteriota bacterium
AATGGGCGACACCGTGACTGCGACCACTCCCCAGGGAGTTCGTGAGTTTGAAATCCGCTCCGTTATGACCATCCACGAACAGAACTAGCAGTCGCACTACGTTCCCCTAACGTGAAAGAAGAACGTCAACCTGCAAGTGCCTCTTGACGCTGATCTCGGGCGGCAAACGGCGTCGCTGCTTGTGGAAACTTCCTTTGAAATCGAGTTTTGTTCTTAGTTGCGCCGGCGGAGCACGGGCGGTTGATCATTCCCCTGGCTTTGCCCGCCGCTTTTCCCGGTGCTTGCGGGCTGCGAGCTTGGCTCGCGCCGGATAAGGGTTGGCGCATTTTTATTCTTCTTGTTTCTTTTCATGGCGCTCAGAAGAGTGGTCATGCGCGCTTTCACATCCTGGAATTCCGAAGTTGAAACCAGATACTCTTTGCGTTTTGGAAGTATATTTTTGATCTCTTCTTCGGCTTTAATAATGCGGTCCCTGGTGGGCGGGTGGTCCATGAAAATGCTGGGAACGCTTCCGGGATCGCTATGCTGATCCTGGATAATCTTGGCGAACATGGCAAGATAGGCGTTGGGATCATAGCCTGCCTTCCACATATACTGAAGCCCGAGGAAGTCTGCCTGCTGTTCGTCATCCCGGCTGAACTTGAGGAAAGCAATCGGGATGCCCATGTTGAGCCCTTCGGAAATCCCGAGATAAACAGGATAAGACATCGGCGTAAAGATCAGCGGGAGCATCGCGTATTGCAGCAGGGTCTGTTTTGTCATGCTTGACGCCCAATGTCGCGCGGCAACGTGGCCCGTTTCATGAGCCAGGACCCCGGCAAGCTGAGCCTCGCTGCTGGCAGCCTGAAGCAGGCCCGTGTTCACGTAGATAAACCCTCCCGGCAGCGTGAAGGCGTTGATTTGCGGGGAGTTGATAATCCTCACGGTGATGGGGACTTTGGCGTCTGAATTTTCAGCAATGTTTTGCTCGACGCGGTTCACATATTCGGTGATGACAGGGTCCTTAACAAGCCTGGATGAGCGGTCGATTTGCTCGGCGTACTTCTTGCCGATCGCGATCTCTTTCGCTTCAGAGATCATGCTCCTGTGGGCGACGCGCCTGTCGCCGATGCAGTAGACATCATCCATCTTATTTTTAGCGTCTGCGCATGGCTTCAGGGCCACGTTAGGACTTGCCGCCGCCGCGGAAATCATTCCGCAGAAAAATACCGCGATGAGCCCCCAACCCGTAACGTGTGTCTTTTTCATGGCAACCCCAGAACGTAGATCATTACGTGATTGGATGAAGAATTTCTCCTGAGGGTTTCCTCAAGGCTAACGGCCCCCGGTCCATTCTGCATTCGCTTCCTTTAATCTGTGCAGCCATACGGAACGCCACTTAATCCCAGGCCCTCACCGTTGATCACGGGTCGAATGGTTGGGAGTTGCATTAACTCGGCAGCGGAAAGAGGAACCAGTGCCTATTGTACACCCGATGGCGGGGGATAAAGTCCCGTATCTCTGAATGTGCCCGAATTCGATAGGCTATAGAGGAGGGCCCGGCCAAGAAAAGAAGATCTTGGCGCTCAGGAAATGCTGATATTGCCCAATTCATCTCTCCATGTCCGCACCTGTTGGACGAATTGCTGCAGTGAATCATTGGCATATTCCTGGAGGACCATTAAAGAGCGGTTAACCCAGTCCGTATTCCATCCATAGGATACTCTCCATGCGTCCGGCCGTTGCCAGACATCCCGAAGCCGCCGCCAGTAGACGTTGCGATCGACGTTGACTGCGTCCGACAACTCTTTGGACTGTTCGTTAATCCTGAAGTTGGGAGGCGGATCGTAAGGCAGAGACCTCTTCGGCGAGTATTTCCATTGAATGGATTGGACGGCGACATTCCAATAGGCTTGGGCTATGACCTTTTCTGGTTCAGCTTGCCGGCGGTCCACAGCATGCCGCCCGATAAATTCCGAGGGAGGCTCGGATTGTAGACGGACCAACGGGAGGGTGGAACGGTAAATAAAGAACAGAACACAGCCGATGATGAGTATCCACTTCCACAGTCCCGCTTTGCGCCAAGGCTCTTTTGGGGGAAACAGACCTTCATCCAAGCTCTGGGAATATGGTGAGTATTTCATAATGATAAGGATGTAACGAGGGTGAAGATTGTTGCGCAATGGCCCGTTGGTTGGATTAACGTCACAACACATATTTCGATGAGTATTGATCAGCCTTTCGAGCCATAGCTCGCCATTGTTAAAGTAGTAATTGACTTGCGCCGGTTATTCCGGGCAAACAATGAGGCTTTTGTCTCTGTAGCTGCCGGGCCTTGATTGTGCTTCAATCGGTTGCTGGTACCGGAGTCTTTGTGCGCCTTTCGCCCGAAAAGAAGTCGGCTAAAACCAATCCATCTTGTTAAGCTATGGGTATCTCTTTATTTGAAAGGGGACGAACTCATCATGAAGGCGATTGCAATTACTCCAGGGACCCAAAACATTCAATTAGTGGATCGTCCTGAACCTAAAGTCAGCGCCCAGGACGAGATTAAGCTGAGGGTGCTGCGTGTCGGGATCTGTGGCACAGACCGCGAAGAAGCTTCCGGTGGAAGGGCGGATGCGCCTCCGGGCCAGAAGGAACTTGTCATTGGGCACGAAATGTTCGGCCAGGTTGTAGACGTAGGCAGCGGGGTTCAGGCAGCCCGGCCGGGAGACTTCGGCTGTTTTACGGTCCGACGAGGCTGTGGGCACTGCCCGGCTTGTTTGAACGGCCGCAGCGATATGTGCTCAAGCGGGGATTACACCGAGCGGGGGATCAAGCAGCGGGATGGCTATGAGACTGAGTTTGTCGTGGACCAGCAAGAATATTTTGTGAAGGTTCCAAAAGACCAGGTTCCGCTGGGCGTCCTCTCGGAGCCGATGTCGGTGGCGGGAAAAGCCATCAACGAAGCCTTGCTGATCCAGACGGCGCGGCTGCCCGGCCCCCACGATCTCCAAACATGGCTGAAGGGCAAGCGGGTGCTGGTGGCGGGGCTTGGCCCGATCGGCTTGCTGGCGGCCGTGGCGCTCAGGTTGCGGGGGGCCAATGTTCTGGGCCTTGACGTGGTGGATGCCAATTCCCTTCGGCCGACCCTACTCGCGCAATTAGGCGGCAAATACGTTGATGGAAGGGAAAACAAGCCTCAGAATCTGAACGATAGCTATGGGCAAATTGATATGATTTTTGAAGCCACGGGAATCGCCCACGTGGAGTTTGACCTGCTGGGCGCCCTGGGCATTAACGGGGTATACGTCCTGACGGGCATTCCGGGAGGCGACCGGCCGCTTGCCATTGACGGCGCCGCCCTGATGCGAGCCCTGGTGCTGCGCAACCAAGTGATGGTGGGAAGCGTAAACGCCAGCCGCGAGCACTTCCAGACCGCCGTCGATGATCTGGGGAAGGCGTATAAAACGTGGGGGAAAACCGTCGAACAGATCATCACTCACGTTGTTCCCTATACTGATTTTGAGGAAGTGCTTTCTCATCATCCTGACAATGAGATCAAAGCCGCTATCGAATGGAGCAAGCCGCAGCTCGGTTAGGCGCCGGCGCGCCTGGGTTTTCAAGATCAACACCAGGCGCGGGTGGAGGTTCGACCAGTATTTCCGCTCACGAGCCCACGGACCGTACGAACTGGGCGACGAAGGGTGGATCAGAAGCGCCCGGAGCCTTCGCTACTTGCGCCGGGACGTGAAACGCGGGGACATCTTTTTCTGCTACGAGGTGGACCAAAAGCGCGTGGTGGGCGTGGCGCGCGCCGCCTCAGACGGCCGTGACACGGGGCAAGGGTCGCTCGTTGACTTCTGCCCGCCGCGCCAGGCGGTGCGGTTTGAGACGCCGCTCACGCGGCACCCCGATCTCGACCATATCCTGGCGTTTACGCCCCAGCGGGGGCGGGGAACCGTGCAGAAGATTGATACGGATGAATTCCGCCGGCTTCGGCTGATTGCTCTGCGCAGGAATCCAACTCAGGCGGTTGCACTCCGGCGCCTGCTGGGTTGATTCATTCAGGCGGGCGGCGGCTCACTTTGGCTTTAGTCCGGTGCTCCCTTGTAATCGTCCACCATAAAGTGCTATGAAAGCATTCTTCCTGGCTTTAGGATGTGGTTAAAAACCCGAGGGCCGATTGAAGAATCGAATCTCTCAATACTTCCAGCTTGAAGCAAACGGAAC
>JAJYHU010000041.1 GCA_021784615.1 Acidobacteriota bacterium
ACTCTTCAAAGGTTACGACTTTCAGTTGGCGGTTACAAGCAGCCTCGCTCCACGCCTTGCAACTGTTCAACATATTCGGGAAAGGACGCCAGCCGTTTTTCATGGACGTTTCACAGCTATAATAACTCAGGCTGCCAAGGAGGACTGATGAGCGGAATTCTCGCACCCCAAACGGAAAAATACATTGATTCCATCCTTCCCGCGCGCGATGCCGTGCTTCGCCAGATGGAACGTTATGCGGCAAGGCACAAAGTGCCGATTGTGGGCCCCGCCTGCGCGCGCGTGCTCCACCAACTGGCGCTGTCCATTCGCGCCCGGCGCGTTTTTGAGATGGGCTCAGCCATCGGCTATTCCACGTTATGGCTGGCTCGCGCCGTGGGAGCGCGCGGCAAGGTTTTTTACACGGATGGCGATCCGGAGAACGCCGAGCGCGCCCGCGCCTACCTGCGACGGGCGGGAGTGCTGGGCCGCGTGGAATTTCTGGTAGGCGACGCGCTGGAATCTCTCCGCTCCGTGCGCGGGCAGTTCGATCTGATTTTCAATGATGTTTCAAAAATCCAATACCCGGAGGTCTTCCGTCTTGCGGTTCCGCGATTGCGCGCGGGAGGCCTGTTGGTCAGCGACAACGTTCTGTGGTCCGGGCGCGTGGGGCAGCCCGCCTCTGCGGATGACAAGGCGACTCGCGCCATTCAGAAATTCAACCGGCTCATTTATCACTCGCCGCAACTGATGACGACGATCGTGCCACTCCGCGACGGCCTGGCCGTTTGCTGGAAGCAACCGGGGAAACGCTGAGCGAACGAGTGATTGGCACTTTGCATGGCTACAACTGAAAGGGCTGGTTTCACAGCGGACTTCTCATGCGGTGGACACTTTCTGTCGAAGACATGGTGGCACAATGTGAAATTAGAGGTGTAGGTAAAGAACTCTTGAGTAAAATTGGTGGCACTTGTAAGATACCGGCAGAACTCATGATGACCTTCCACAAAACGAAGCACGGGGAAATTGTTCTGGGCGACTCGCTCGATTTTTTGACCAGCGTAGACGCAGGGTCGGTCGATCTCGTCATCACGAGTCCGCCATTCGGCCTCGTCCGCAAGAAGGACTATGGCAACGTGGAAAGTCATGAGTACGTGGAATGGTTCAAGCCTTTCGGGAAAGAGCTTAAACGAATCCTGAAACCTTCGGGCTCGCTGGTGATTGACATTGGCGGGGCATGGATTCCAGGGCAGCTGACACGCTCGTTGTACCATTTTGAGCTTGCCATTATGCTTTGCCGCGAGCTCGAGTTTTATCTCGCCCGAGAGTTCTTCTGGTGGAATCCTTCGAAACCGCTGATGCCGGTGCTGACCAACAATGCGATCCCGCACTGGCGAAACCGGGAGCAGCCGCATGCCTGAACTGCTCCGCTCGCCATGGTCTATCCAGTTCGACGCCCTACTGGCAAATGCAACGAACTCGTTGGTCGTGTGCGCCCCTTACATCGGACGCGGGCCATGCGACCGGGTCAGGGAGCGAGTGCTGGCCTCAAGATTAACAGAATTTCAGTTATGTATTTTGACGGACCTGTCCCGCGATAACATCCTTTCGGGCGCAACGGACGTTTCCGCTCTGGCCTGCCTCCTTAGGGCCTGGCCGAGGGCTGAGGTGCGCTTCCTTCCGAGCCTCCACGCGAAGGTGTACGTGGCTGATGAATCCCGCGCCGTGGTTACTTCGGGAAATCTTACGGACTCGGGACTCCTCCGCAACTTCGAATACGGCGTGCTCTTCGACGACTGCGAGACGGTTAGGACGATCAAGAGCGACGTTTTTCAGTACGCGGCCCTCGGCTCCGCAATCGGGCAGGGACAGTTGGATGCCTTTTCGGCAGCCGTCGGCGAGGTCCGAGAGATGCAAAGGGCCGCCGAGCGCAGCCTGAAAGCGAAGATGCGGCGCGAGCTAGATCGCAGACTCCGCGAGATGGCCGACGAGCTTTTACGGGCGCGAGCGGCAGGACGTACATCTCACGCGATTTTCGCGGACGCGATCCGGCACCTTTTGCAAAGGCGGCCCATGACCACAACTGAGATTAACCAGGCGATCCAACGGATACACCCGGATCTTTGTGATGACTCAGCGGATCGGATCATTGACGGCCAACACTTTGGAAAGAAATGGAAACACGGCGTGAGGACGGCGCAAGTTTTCTTGCGCAGACGGGGCGATATCTACCTGGAGAGCGGGCTATGGCGGCTCAGGAGTTGAAAGCTTGGGTTGTTCAGCACCAACGAGGGACAGCGCACGCCTGCTCTGGTTGCGGCGGGTCAGGGATGCTTGCGCCCGCAGTTCCCTCATGCCCGATCAAAGCACGCCGCGGCCCTTGGATGGTGGTCGAGAGATGTGATGCATGTGAGCGATACCCGGACGACCTTGCCGCCGCTCTATCCCGGTTCCTAGTTGCCGGGTGGTTCCGGTGCGATGAGGGCGGGTGGCACGCTCTGGCGAACTCAAGGCCACACCGGTAAGCATGCCCCTTTCCCTGCAGATGGGGACCGACGGCCGCACTATTCTCCTGGGCTGTGAGCCAACTCTCAGACTTTTTGCTGGGTTTGATCTTCAGCGTCATCGAAGATTTACGACAGGATCGCCGTCAGTACAAATAGACAGAGAGAGGCTTCGGCAAGCGGAAACGGAAGGATTGAGCTTTCATCGGAAGAGCAATGATGAAATTGCCGTGGGCATCAGGCCGGATATGTTCATGGCCTACGCTATGAATGCCGAGGTGCTCCACCGTTACGGGCGCGAGGCAAGCGTCTTGCGGTTGTTGAACCAAGCCGTCCGTGAGACACCGCCGCCCCAACAATTGGAAGTGCTCTCCACTGAACGCCAGCGCGTTGTTAGTGAAGTGAGCCGATTGAGTAGAGCGGCTGATTTTCGGCAACGCGTTTTGTTCGCGTATGGAAGCAGGTGCGCCGTCACGCGGGTGCAACTTCGGCTTGTAGACGCAGCCCATATCCTTCCCGTTGGGGCTCCTGGAAGTTCCGATCACGTAGCGAATGGAATTGCGTTGTCGCCGACGTATCATCGCGCTTTCGATGCCGGATTGATTTACCTGGATGACGAATACCGCATGTGCCTCAATAATGGCCAAATTAATGCCCTTGATCGCGTCAATCTTGTCGGCGGGGTTGAGTTTTTTCGTGCTCCCTTGGAGCAGCCAATCTTTTTACCCCCTGACCCTCAACAGCGTCCTCGAGTGGAATTCATCCGCCGTGCGAATAGGTTCCGCCATATTTAGCAGCTACCATCATCAACTCCTTATAATGCCGTCTAATTCATCAGAGCGCGGATGCGGTGAAGAATTCTCAGGACTTCCTTCGTCTGCGGGTCGTCGCTGGGAGCGCGCGAGAGATAGTCTTTCAGGTCCCGGACGGCGTCTGCATATCGCGCCATGGCGAAGTAAACCATCCCGCGGTCGCGCAGGTCAGGCAGCGTATCTTCATTGAGGGCAAAAGCGAGTTCGATCATGGTGAGCACTTTGGGATAGTTGGCCCGCCGGAAATACGATCCCTTCAGATTATTGAGCATGCGGGAGAGGATCTGCCTATTGGTTGCAGCCAGCAAATATTCTGGCCGAAGTTCGGCCTCAGTCCCAAAGTGAGTCTTGAGCAACTGCTCGCAGTCAGTCCTCGCGAGAATGGCCCCGCGATGGTAAGGATCAATAAAGATTTCACCGCTTTCCGCCAGGTACTTCACCAGGAAGTGGCCGGGGAATCCCACTCCCACCACCGGCAAGCGGCGGCGGCGGGCAACCTCCATGTAAACAACCGAGAGGGTAATCGGAATGCCCTTTTTGCGCTCCAGCACGTCATTCAAAAAGCTGTTGCGCGGATCATCGTAATCTTCCTCATTGCCGGAAAGCTTCTCCTGCTCAAACAACACCCGGTTGAGCGCTTCGATATTCTCCAGAGGCGAGGCTCCGGGGCCTGCCGGGACCCGCTCCGACAGGCGGTCAAGCAAGAGAAGGCAAGCCTCCGGAGCAAGCTCCGGGTACTCGGTCGAGGCAATCACCAGCGCCGCCTCCGCAAGATTGATCTTATCGTCTTCAGGTTCCGTCAGTTCTTGAAACCGGCGGATGAGATCGGCTTGATTCATGGAAATGGTAGCGCCGAGCCCGGAAGTCAGCAGATGCCGCGCCGCGCTCGGCATGGCATCCCAATGGGCCGCGCCGCAAGCGCACTTTGGCCCCAACGAACCGGGAACTAAGGTGAGAAAGCCGCCAGGGAATCCCAGCTTACTGCTTCTGGCCGCTCTCCGCCTGCAAGAATCTTTCCGCGTCAATCGCGGCCATGCACCCGGACCCCGCCGCAGTTATGGCTTGCCGGTAGACGTGATCCTGGCAATCGCCCGCTGCGAAGACACCCTCAACGCTTGTTTTGGATCCTTCATGCGTGGCCAGGTATCCGACGCTGTTCATTTCAAGTTGTCCTTTGAAGATCTCCGTGTTCGGGGAATGGCCGATGGCAATGAAAACCCCGTCGCACTCCCTGACGGATTCCTCTCCGGTTTTGACGTTCTTCAGACGCACGCCCGTGACTTCTTTCTTTTCAGGGTCGAGCACGTCCGCGACGGCGGTATTCCAGATAAAGTTGATGGTTTTGTTTTGCAGCATGCGGTCTTGCATGATCTTCGACGCGCGCAACTGGTCGCGCCGGTGAACAACGTTGACGCTCTTCGCATAGCGCGTGAGAAAGAGGGAATCTTCCGCCGCCGTATCACCGCCGCCGACCACGATCACATCCTTGCCCCGGAAGAAATAGCCGTCGCAAGTGGCGCAAGTGGAAACGCCATGGCCCAGGAGTTTGCGTTCCGATTCCAGGCCCAGCAGCTTGGCCGAGGCGCCCGACGCGATGATCAGCGTTCGCGTTTCAATCTGCTCCTTGTCGACGTCAAGCACGAACGGACGGCGGGAAAGATCGGCGCGCGTGACGTCTCCCTCCAGAAATTCCGCGCCAAAGGCCTCCGCCTGTTTCTGCATCAGTTCAATCAGTTCCGGCCCTTGGACGCCCTTGGGGAAGCCGGGATAGTTTTCAACGAGAGTTGTCAAAGTAAGCTGGCCGCCGGCCTCGTGCCCGCGGATCACCAGCGGGCTCAGGTTGGCGCGGGCTGCATAGATCGCGGCTGTCAGTCCTGCGCAGCCCGAGCCGATAATCACCACGTTTCGCATGGATTCAGTTCTCCTAAGTTTGAATTTAGAGCAAGCAGGAAGTATACCTTATTCCGGGCGGCCTTCCCGAACCGCCCGTCTGCGGGCGGCCGGCCAATTCTCCTGCTTGCACAAGCCGCCCGTATCCTTCAAACTTGCTAATGACTAGGATTTGATGCTACAAATCCGATTCAGTTTTACATTTCGTCTGCGGTTCAGACTCCCGAGTTCGTGTAACACTATGATGGATGCCGTCCTTATCGAGCAAGTCACGAAGCAGTTCGATTCATTTGACGCCGTCAGCAGCCTAAGCCTGGGCATCAAACAGGGGACGGTGTTCGGGCTGCTCGGACCAAACGGCGCCGGCAAAACCACAACGCTGCGCATGATCGTACGCATCCTGGTGCCGGATAAAGGAACCATCCAGGTTTTGGGCCAGCCGCTCGGTGACCGCACTCAGGACCTCATCGGCTATCTGCCCGAAGAACGCGGCCTTTACCGGCAGATGCGAATCCGCGAGATTCTGGTGTTCCTGGCGGCGCTGAAGGGTCTTGACGAAGCGGAAGCCGGCCGCCGCGCTGGCACATGGCTTGAGCGGCTTGGCCTTGCGGACCGCGCGGAAGATGAGATTAACGAGTTGTCGCGGGGCATGCAGCAGAAGGTCCAGTTCCTTGCGGCGATTCTTCACCGCCCGCAGCTTTTGATCCTCGACGAACCCTTCACGGGCCTCGACCCGGTCAACGCCGCGCTGGTCAAGAACGTCATGCTGGAACTTCGCGACCAGGGAACAACCATCATCCTCTCCACGCACTTGATGGAGCAGGTCGAGCAGCTGTGCGATTCGATTTGCCTGCTCCATAAAGGGCGCAAGATTCTGGACGGAAATCTCAAGGCCATCAAGAAATCCTACGGCAACAACACTGTCCGCATCGAATTCAGCGGCGACCGCGCCTTCCTGGATCTCCCCGGAATTATTGAGGCGGCAAAGTTTTACGGAGAAGTCGCCGAGATCAAACTGCTCTCGGGCGCCGATCCTCAGCAGATCCTGAAGGCAGCCGTCGAACACAAAGTGGAAGTCCGAAAATTCGAATTGATGGAACCTCCTTTGAACGACATCTTTATCGACAAGGTTTCGGCAGGCGATGCGTAAAATCTGGCTGGTTTTCAAGCGCGAATACATAACACGGGTCAGGACAAAAGCCTTCATCTTTGGAACCATCGCCTTGCCTCTTCTCGGGCTGGTGATTCTGGCGGTTTCCGTTTTCCTTTCCGGAACGAGTTCCGCCTACACGGTTCGTCTCGCCATTTTGGATGAAGCAGGCGGACTGGCCGGCTCAGTAAAGAAGACACTGCTGGCGAACGCCTCAAACAAGGACCAGCCGGACGTCCAAATTGTCCAAACTATCGAACACCCTTCGTCGAAGCAGCAAGCCTACCTGCGTTCGGAAATTGAAAGCGGCGATATCGAGGCCTTTCTGGTGCTTCCGAAAGGATTGGTCACCGGCCAGGTTCCGGCTGAGCTTCACGCCGGAAATTTCCGCGCCATGACCCTGCTTGGGCCTGTCCAGCGCGCCGTCAGCGTTGCCCTGATCGCCCGCCGGTTGGCACAGGAAGGGAAACAGGCGGGGAATATGCAGAACGTGTTTAAGCTCGCGCACGTCCAGTTAGTCAATGTGATGTCGGGAAAAGAAGAAAAAGACGGCGGTGATGACACGTTTATCGTGGCCATTGCCGCCGGCATCCTCCTGTATATGACGCTAATCATCTATGGGATGTCGACGATGCGCTCGGTGATGGAAGAGAAATCCACGCGCATTATCGAGATTCTGGTTTCATCCATCAAACCGTTTTACCTGTTGACCGGAAAGATCGTGAGCGTGGGAGCCGTGGCTCTCACCCAATATCTCATCTGGGGAATCACTCTGGGAGCAATCGTGGCGTTCGGCAGCAGTTTCGCCCAGATCCTGCGGCCCGGGGCGTCAGTTCCGACCCTGCACATTCCGCCTGTCCTGTTAATTTATCTCGTGGTCTTTTTCCTGGCGGGTTATTTTCTCTACGCGTCCCTTTTTGCCGCGGCGGGAGCCATTGTTTCAACCGATGAAGAAGCCCGCCAGGCTCAGATGCCCTTGACGCTGGTCATCATGGGGAGTTTTCTATTGTTCAACGTTGTTCTGAACAATCCCAACTCGACGCTCTCCGTGGTGCTTTCCGTCACTCCGTTTCTTTCTCCCATCCTGATGACGCTCCGCGTTGCCATCGTGCCTCCGCCCTTCTGGCAGATCGCGCTGGCCATGAGTCTTTCGATTGCGGCCACCTTCGTCGTCATCCGGATTTCCGCCCGAATCTATCGAGTGGGAATTCTGATGCACGGCAAGCGGCCCTCCCTCAAAGAACTGCGCCGCTGGCTGCGGTACACCTGACTCTCCGCCCGGCGCGGAGGCTTGCCTTTGGACGGCTGCGATTGCAGCGCAAGCGTGGCGCCGCCGGAGGGCGCACAGGCAGAGAACCTCTTGCAGCGGCGACAGCTTTACACCGCCGCGGCGTTCTCAATGTTCGCGGGGTAAACAGCGGCGGCGCTCAAAAGAGCGAAGAGAGCGCGTAGGCATACGCGCCCAAACTGAACGCCAAGTGTTTCAGCAGGAAATGCGGCCGGCAAAGTTCTTCCGTCTGCTGAGCGAATTGGCGAGCGGGAAGCTCGCACGCTATGAAGACGACATTGCCGGAAGAATCGAAACGGACGCTCTTAACCTTTGGAGACATTCCACTAAGAGGTTCTTCCACGGCTTGCAGGTCGAGAACCAGCTTGTTGCAGCCTTTCGCAGCGATCTCCTCCAGTCTTTCGCGAGTGCCGGGAACTGCATCACGCTTGGATTCAACGCCTGCCAGAAGGGTGTACAGGGCATTCTGAATTACGGGCGCCTCTTCGGCAATAAGGAACTGCCTTGCAGATTGCTTGATCATCAGCGGTTCATCCTCGATACAGTTTCACCGCAAGAATGAACATTTTATATACTGCCAAGCCATTAAAATGCAATAAAATTATACTAAGGTTCTAGAGCTTTAGTACCAGCGTCTACAAGGCATCCCTTGTGCAACTCCCAGAGGGTCAAATTCGGGTCCGTAATAAATGCGGCGGCAGGCCGTTTCGGGACGGCCTGCGGGAAGAGGATGGGCGTAGCGGAGGGCATCTGAAAGGGCGCTTCACCGCTCCTGGAAAAGCGCCGGGAGGGTTATTCCTTGGAGCGTTCCATGGGGCAGCAGACGCCGCGAGGAATCGGCGAGCCGTGCGGGCAGGTTTGGGGATGGCGAAGAAAAATGCAGAGCTTTTCAGTAACTTCCGGAGTCAGGCTGTGCTCGATCTTGCAAGCGTTATCATCCAGCAAGTCTTTATGGATTCCGAGCATCTCATAGAACAGGCGCTCGGAAAGCCGGTGGCGGCGAATCACTTCCTGGGCGCGCCGGTCTCCCTGGCGGGTAAGTGAAAGGTTGTTGTCATCCAGCATGATCAACTCTTCCTGCGCCATCAGCAGGAAGGTGGCGCGGTTTTGGGCGAACTCCGGCAGGGCGGAACTGGGAAAAACCGCCTTGCCGGTGTCTTCCTGGAAGTGCCACACCGCTTTCAGCAGGTTCTCGATCAGTTCCGCCTCGTAAACCGGGAAAACGGAAACTTCCGTCAGCCGGCCGTGATGGAGTTCGATGCGGCGCTCGGCCATGCGGCCGATTTCCGGGTCGTGCGTCACCATGACGATGGTGTGGCCTTCACGGTGAAGTTCCGTGAAGAGGCTCATGATCAGCGCCTCATTGACTTCATCCAGATTTCCCGTGGGCTCGTCGGCCAGGATCAGGTTCGGCTGGTTGATCAGCGCCCGCGCCACGCAAACCCGTTGCTGTTCGCCGCCCGAAAGCTGCGAGGGCAGGTGCTCGGTCCGGTCGCCCAATCCCACCCGCACCAGAGCCTCGCGCGCCTCTGACTCCTCCGCCAAGCTGTGGAAGTACTGGGCCAGCATCACATTTTCAAGCGCGGTGAGGTAGGGTACCAGGTGGAACTGTTGAAAGACGAATCCAATCTTCTCGGCCCGAAAGCGCGCCAGGTCCATTGCCGACATATCGCTCAACTCCTGGCCTTCCACTTTCACGGAGCCGTTCGTCGGCGCGTCGAGTCCGCCCAGGATATTCATCAGGGTGCTTTTCCCTGATCCGGACGGCCCCATAACGGCAATCCATTCGCCCTTGTCGACGCTGAAAGAGACGTCTTTCAGCGCGGCGACGGAGTTCCCGTATTCTCTGCATAATTTCTCAGCTTCAATAAAAGGCAACGATCTACTCTCCTTTAAGCGCGGTGGCAGGCTGAATCCTCCGCA
>JAJYHU010000135.1 GCA_021784615.1 Acidobacteriota bacterium
TGTAAGGTCAGCTTCGGGCACTGGGATGCCATTTCAAGCTTGCCGCCGCGAACGCTCATCAAAACCCGCACCGCGCTCGGACCCAGAATCAATGGGCGGCTTTTGGAGTTGGAGGCGGAGGCATGCTTTCAAGCTTACTCTTGATCGCCTCAAATTCCGGGCTATCTGTCTTCCAGTTGCGTTTTGGCCCGAGCAATGGTATTTCCTGGTCAACGTTCCGAATCCGATTCCCCGGGCTCGGATGATCTGAAAAGAACTGGAGCGTCTGCTGCGGACTCTTCTTCTGGATGATCGTGAAGAACTGCGCCATTCCATACGGGTCATAGCCGGCATGGTAAAGGATGTAAGTTCCCACTTCGTCGGCCTGCGCCTCGGCGGCGCGCGAGTTTCGAAGGAGAATCGAGTTGACGCCAAAACCAATTCCCAGTTGGGCCAATTGGCTCCCCAAACTTGAGCTCTGGCCCAGCAGCCCTGCCAGAATGGAAAGAGGCGCCTGCGCCAGTATCATCTCGGACGCCTGGTGGGTCCCATGCCGCATCACCACGTGCCCTTCTTCGTGAGCGATCACGCCGGCAATCTGCGATTCGTTCTGCGCAGCATCGATGGCTCCCCGATTAAGGTAGATGTATCCCCCGGGCAGCGCGAAGGCGTTGATGTCCGCGCTGTTCACCACGTTGAAGGTCCAATCGTAGTGGCTGTTCCGGAGCTGCGCGGGCGCAACCTTGGCAAGCCGCGCACCCAGGCTGCTGATGTAATCAACCACCTGCCGGTCACGGATGAGCGGGAGCTGCTTGTCAACCTGGGCGGCGGATTTCCGGCCCAACTCGACATCCTGCTGAGCCGAAAAAAGGTTGAAGCCAGGCTTGAAGTTCAGCCCCTCCAACGCGTACAGAAGTACAGGACACAAGGCGATCAACGCCGCCAGAAATAGTCCCAGCCTTTTTCCCGGCGTCAGCGAAATAAACATTCAAAGCCCTCAAAAGCTACCAGCCATGGGCTGGTGAGCGCATGGCGTTCACCGGAGCCTCCCCTTTCACTCCCGCGCTTTCGCCCGCAGAGTCCCCCCAGCCGTCGTCCTGCGCGCGTCACGGAAGCCCAACTCACCCTAATCGTGCCATCAATTCGACTTCGGCTCAAGGAATTCGGCAAAAATTTCCGAGCCTCCGTGGTACCTTGCGTGGGAGCCCAGTTGTTCTTCAATGCGCTTCAGCCGGTTGTACTTGGTAAGGCGCTCGGAGCGCGTGATCGCTCCAATTTTAATCAAAGGAGCGCCGGCCGCCACTGCCAAGTCGGCGATGAAGTCATCTTCGGTCTCGCCGGACCGCGCGCTGATCACCGGCAGATAGCCGCTCTGGCGCGCCCGTCTGACCACATCCAAAGTCTCCGTCACCGTCCCAACCTGGTTCACTTTTACCAGCACGGCATTCGCGATACCCGCTTCAATTCCCTTCTCAAGCCGCTCTTGATGCGTAACAAACAGATCGTCGCCGATCAGCAGGCAGCGCTCGCCCAGGCGCTCCGTCAAGCTTTTCCAGCCTTCCCAGTCTTCTTCGTTCAAGCCGTCCTCAATGGCCAGCACAGGGTGCCGGTCCACATAGCCCGCCAAGGTTTCCACCATGCGGCCGGCGCTCAACTCCTGGTCTTCCACGCTAAGGACATACCGGCCCTGCCGGTAGAAGTGGCTGGCGGCCACATCCACGGCAATGGCCGCATCCTCCCCTGGCCGCAGCCCGGCTTCCACCATCGCTTCGGCCATCACTTCAAAACCCGCCTCGTTGCTCTGGAGGGCCGGAGCGTACCCGCCCTCATCGGCAACTCCGGCGCGCTGCGCGCCGCGCGACTTCAACACCGCTTTCATCGAGGAATGAACCGCCGCGACGTCCTCCAGCGCCTCGGAGTATCCGGAAGCCCGCAAGGGAATCATCATAAAATCCTGGAAGTCGATGTTTCCGCCGCCGTGAATTCCGCCGCTCAGGATATTCACGATTGGAACCGGCAGTTCACGCGCCGCCGCGCCGCCCAGATACCGGTAGAGCGGAAGTCTGGCCGAGGCTGCCGCAGCCCGCGCCACTGCCATCGAAACCCCTAGAATTGCATTGGCGCCCAATCGCCGCTTGTTCCCGGTCCCGTCAAGGCGGATCAAGGTTTTGTCGATCCGGCCCTGGTCAAAAGCTTCCATGCGCGCCACGGCTGGAGCGATTTCCCGTTCCACGTTGCGAATCGCCTTTTGGACGCCTTTGCCCAGATAGCGACCGGACGCTTCGTCGCGAAGTTCAACGGCTTCGTGCTTTCCCGTCGAAGCGCCCGATGGGACCATGGCTGCTCCTAGCGCGCCGTTCTCCAAAAACACTTCGACCTCAAGCGTTGGATTCCCGCGCGAGTCAAGCACTTCACGGGCATGGATCACGTCGATGCGGGCCATAAATCTCCACGAAATATTACAGGATTATTTGCGAGCAGTTCCCCTCTCAACTTGTACAAATGCCTCATCGAGGGATCGAGGCTGCTCAACCAGTATCTGTTTTGCAACTTTCCGCACGCGCGCCTTGATGCCGTCGTCGCGGATATACTCGACCGGCGATTTCCCGTCAATGCGGGCAACCATCAGGCCGCCGAGATGGCGGACGGTCATCGATTCAAACCCTCCCTCCGCCGGTTCTCCGATGTCCGTTTTCAGCGCCTGCCAACACGCGCTCGCGGCCTGCAAGTAAAGGCCCGCGTCCTGTGGCCGATGAAACGATTTCAGCACCAGATGATTCAGCAGAAAAGCCGAGTCGAAGGCGGGATCACCCCAGTGAACGACTTCGAAATCAATCAGAAGGATCTGCCCGTCCCGCACCAGCATGTTCTTGGGGCTATAATCCCCATGGACCAGCGCGGTTTGGATCTTGCAGGAGTCCTGGATGAGTTGTTTTAGAGGTCCTGCAATATCGGAGTGCCTTGTTGCCGTCGTCCGATAATAGGGATCAATCCGAAGTTCGTCAAAAACCGTCTGGTCCGAAAATTGTCTCTTAAAAGCTGCGTCCGCCCGGCTTACATTGATTATCTTCGCCAGCAATTTGCCGGCTGCAACCGCAATCTCCGTGCTGACTTCTCCATTCAGGAGCAATTGCTTCCACGTAACCGAGCGGTCCGGGGCCGCAGTCATGATGTACAGATAGTTTTCCCGATCCACATGAACCACTTTTGGAACGGCGCCGTCGAGAACCGGCGACAGGCATTCGATGGCAGCCGCTTCGCGGAAGATGCGGTCGCGGCTGGACCGCCAATCGTCTTTTACGCGCAGTTTGCCAAGGGACTGTTTGGCCACCCACCGGCCCTGCGGCCCTTCAACCTGCAACACAACATTTGAAACGCCGCCACCGAGTTCGCGGATCGAGAGTTGGTTCGCATCCCGGACGAAGCCCCGCTTGGCAAGGTAATTCCCAAGCCCCTCAGGCGTCAGATGGAACTCCGCGGTCTTTTTCAAATCAGAGTTGGAAGCGCCCATTCCGCCCCGCTTAAATCCTCACCACCGGTTCCGCCATCCCGTTCAGGCGGTCGAGCAGCCGGTATCGCGCGCCGCACTTGCCGCAGCGCACTTCGCGCCCGCCGGATGAATCCGTGCCGCAGGCTCCCTCAGCAAAATTTGCGAGGCCGAAGTGCCCGTCGGGCGAGGCGTAATACTCAAACATCAATTGATTGCAGCGCCCGCAGAATTGCCGGCGGAGACGCACGAGCACGGAAAGGTTCAGGTCTGGCAAACATCCCTCCGCATGGAATCCGGCGATTCAGATGGAAAGTTGTTGCGCATAAGATATGATGAAACTTTGATCCGAACTTAAACATCATAGCAGGTGAATCCATGGAGCGGCGAACCCTCATTATCGGCGCGATTGCAGGCGGGATCGGCCTGTTGGAGTATACAACCGTCACGCGATGGATGGACGGCATGCGCGACCCGCAGGGGCTCTCCGTCAAGGCCTATGAAAAATACGGACGGCTCGCAGCGCTCATGGCCATCACGCCCAACGACGAGTTTTACGTCACCTCCAAAGGTTTGTCGCCCAGCATCGATGCAAAAACCTGGGAGCTGCGTTTCCACGGCCTGGTGGACCATCCCTTTTCCATTAACTATCGCGAACTTCTGGCCATGCCGCGGGTTGAGAAGGTTTACACGCTCGAATGCATTTCAAATCCCATTGGCGGCACGGCCATCGGCAACGCGAAATGGACCGGGACACCCCTGAAACCGCTGCTCCAGCGCGCAGGCCCGTCGGGTGAAGCGACTCACGCGGCAATCTACGCGGCCGACGGCTTCTCAACCGGCCATCCGATCGAGCGGCTATGGAACGAGGAAAATTTTCTGGCCTACCAGATGAATGGCGAAGACCTCCCGCCTATCCACGGCTACCCGGTCAGGATCTTTATTCCCGGCAAGTTCGGCATGAAGCAACCCAAATGGGTCACCCGCATTGAGCTGGTTAAAAAACCTTATATCGGCTATTGGGAAAGCCGGGGCTGGTCAGACGACTGCGAGCGCTGGGCGCAAGCCCGTTTTACCGACCTCAAGGATGGCGCCAGAATTTCCGGCCGCAACTTTGAGTTCGCGGGCTACGCCATCGGCAACCTTAACGGCATTCGGGCGGTCGAAATCAGTTTTGACGACGGCAAATCCTGGAATTCCACCACTCTCTTCAGCAACCCCTCGCCGATTGTCTGGGCGTTTTGGAGGTACGTCTGGGTCAATCCCAAGCGGGGCAAGTATCGGGTTCGCGTTCGGGCCATTGACGGCAAAGGCCACGTGGAGGGCCCCGGACCGACTTCGACCTTTCCGAACGGCGCCACCGGACAGGAAGTCACAAAGGTGACTGTCGCCTGATCTCGCGCAACCTGCCGCCTACTTTCCGAGATATTTCTCAGGCTCGCGATCGAATTTCGCCTTGCATCCGGGCGCGCAAAAGTAAATTGTCTGACCCTTGTACTGGCTGGTTGCAGCCGCCTTTGAATCCTCAATTTGCATCTTGCATACGGGGTCGGTAACTTTCATCATTCCTCCTTTAATTTCGACCTGCAAATAACGCCTGGCGCTTTTTCAAGATTAGTCCATCCTTATAGGGGAAATCCAGCCGGAACAGGCCATGCGTTAGGGGAGCTTCAGGTGGGCCGCCGGGTCGGTAAGATGGAATTTAGATCAGGGAGAGCTGGCGATTGGAACGCTGCATTTGCCGCCGAAACTCATTGCAGATGTCCGCGCGGGCTTCAGGCGAGAGCGAGGCGAGCGCTTCCGCCGGGGCCGGAAAGCGGTCGGCAAGGTGATATTTGCCGCTCAACATCGTCGTCACGGCGATCAATCCCAGAATTTCCTCGTCCTTGGGGTCGCGATTGGTAAAATATGCCGCAAAGCCCCCGGGATCCGAGGCCGACTGATGAACAATCGTCCGAACTTGCCGAATGAAATAATCTCGAATCGTTTTTCCTGCCATGCGCATTCCCCGGATTCTCAAAAGTTCGCATCCACTCAACCGCGGCATCGCCCCGGTAAAATACGGGTTCTCCGCTCAACAGGTTATTCTGGTCATGCTCTCAGATAGGTTGCGGAGAAGGCCTTCCTCACCCAGTTCCGCTTTCAGGCGGTTGCACTCAGGGCAGATCAGAATAATGCTGGCGACGCGCTCGCCCTCGATGCGCTTGACATCCCAGCCCGTGCTGATAGCCTCCTCAGCGCCCGGCAATTTCTGGTCGCAATACCAGCAATAGCCCTCGCCGGTGGTACAGATGGCGCGCAATGCATCATGAACGTCCATGCGTTCCTCCAAAAATAGAAAGGGCTGCCTCGCCCTTGAAGCAGCCCCTCCCTACTGCCTTGCTTTGGGTTCGATTCAGGAATGAGATCAAAGGTTTTCTTTACCCTCCAAAAGCCTAACGAATCAGGAAATCACTGACCGGAGATGGCGTCCCAAATCAATCCCTGTTTTTCGTAAACCCTTCAGCCATCACCAGGAATTGGCCTGCCCGCTCAACTTGCGTCTTTGCAATCTCTGGAGTTATGAGAACTGCTCCTTCAGAAATGTAATCCGCATCTTCCCTGAGTTTCAATGCGAGGTTCAAATAACGCCCAAACTTGGAATCAACGAGTCCTGGTTTCACAAACACTTCTCCGAATTTGGCCTTAACCGCTGCGTGCTTCTCTACACTCAGCCCCTCCAGCGATAGCATCGCGGAGGCGGAATGATACATAGCATAGTAAGCTCGCGATACCGCTCCGGAATAGCGATTACGCACCAGCAGCACCTGTGCATCTTCAAACGCGTCACGCGCTTTCTCCATTGCAACAGCAGCATCTCTTTTCATCAGGCCGGCTTTGCATAAGCGGATATGCCTTTAGCAAAAGTTGTGCTTCCTTTTCGAAACTCGTCCTCACGAAGAGGAGTGAGCGACACGGACAGTCCGTGCTCTAACGAAAGGTCGTAGGCAATCTCGCTTATGGCCTCAATCTCTCGGTAGCGGTCCTCCATCTCCGACAAGAGGACGGCTACGTCCAAATCCGAATCGACGGGCAACTCGATCCCTGCGTCAGGCCGCGCATACGAGCCGAAAACATAAAGCCCTCGGAAGCGGTCGCCGTATAGCGTTTTCAGCCTGTCGTGGAGCGCATCTAAAATGGGCCGAATGCGATTCCCTGCCCAAGCGAAGACCTCCTTGGTAGCTTGCTGTAAGGCTTTTTGATCCGAATCGGACAACTGAGGAGGCGGCACCGGCACCGCCATGCAGTACTTCCAGAAAAGATCAAGTGTGACTTCCCCGCGTTCAGCATGCCCTTCCGGGTTCTCGAAACCATCGATGGCACACGTGGCCGCCACTCGTCCTCGCACATCGATCGTAGACTTCACCCAAAGGACGCGTTTGCAGCTGGGCGAGTCAAAGTGCCGCGAGAACGCCTCCCCAATAACCCGCGCAGAAGTCGGGTGCGAATGCCAACCATGGGAGACCGCGTTCCATTCAGCGGTTCCTTCCTCTATCGAAATTAGCTCCGGATGCTGACGCCGGAAGGCGTCAAGGTTCGCCGCCATTTGGCTGGCCAGCGTTTCGGGCCAATCCGGCCACACGAACCGTGCAAAAAAACCCGCGATGCTAACGTACGGATAGTCGATGGACATCCCGCTCGGAGCATGCTGACGCTTAAAGGCGTCCAGGACAGGTTCAAACGCCGAACGGGTTGCCGGATTGTAAGAACTGAGAGCTTGCATTTGTAGCCTATGAGCACCCACTGGTTGAGCCGCAATTCATGCAGCGGTAGCAGGCTCCGTTGCGGACCATAATGGCGCCGCAGTCAGCGCATGAAGGGGCGTCATCCTCGGCGGAAGCGTCGACTCCGGCGAGGCCGGACTGGTTCACAAAGCCGGGCGCGGCTGATCCCGAAGCAACGCCTGTGGCAGCGCGGTTAAACTGCGAAGCCAGAGTCGCCGCTTTCGAGACCTCCTTGCCATTCATCGTTTCGATGCTGGCGCTTTCCCGCGGCTGGGCGTCCTTGGGAAGAAACTTATAGGCCAGCCAACGGAAGATATAATCCATCACCGACTTTGCGTACCGGATCTCCGGGTGCGGCGTCCAGCCGCTCGGCTCAAAGCGCGTATGGCTGAGTTTGTCGCACAGGACCTTCAGAGGAACGCCGTATTGCAAAGCCAGCGAAATGGCGGTAGCAAAGGAATCCATCAAGCCTGAAATCGTGGAGCCTTCTTTGGCCATGGTGATGAAAATTTCACCAGGCTGGCCGTCCTCGTAGAGGCCCACGGTCAGGTAGCCTTCGTGTCCGCCGATCGAAAACTTGTGCGTAATCGCCCGCCGCTCATCCGAGAGCTTCCGCCGGAAGGGTTTGGGCCGGGGCGCGGCGGGTGCCGTTGCTTCTGCTTCCGTGCCCGTGTCAGTTTTGCCGGTTTCTTTCCGCTTTGCGTGCGACGTGTTGAGAGGCTGGCTGCGTTTTGAGCCGCTCCGGTAAATGGCGATCGCCTTAAGGCCCATCCGCCAAGCTTCGTGGTAGGCGTTTGAAATTTCCTCGACCGTGGCCTCTTCGGGCATGTTCACCGTTTTTGAAATCGCTCCGGAAATGAACGGCTGCACCGCCGCCATCATCCGGACGTGTCCCATGTAGTGAATCGACCTCTTGCCCTTTGCGGGCTTCAGCGAGCAATCGAACACCGGCAAATGCTCCGGCTTCAAGTGCGGCGCCCCTTCGATGGTGCCGTTCTGGTCGATGTAGTTCACAATTTCCGCGGCCTGCTGGTCCGTATAGCCGAGTTTCAACAAAGCGAGCGGCACAATATTGTTGACGATCTTGATGAGACCTCCGCCCACCAGCTTCTTGTATTTCACCAGCGCCAGATCCGGTTCCACTCCCGTGGTGTCGCAGTCCATCATAAAACCGATGGTTCCCGTAGGAGCCAGAACCGTCACCTGGGCGTTCCGGTAGCCATGCTTCATACCGCTTGCCAGACAATCGTCCCAGACCTTCTTGGCGCTTTCCCACAGCCGCTCCGGAACGTTGCGCGCGTTGACGTTCTGCAGCGCATTCCGGTGCATGGAGATTACTTCCAAAAACGAATCCCGGTTTGCGTCATAACCCGGGCAGGGGCCGATATCCTCCGCAATGCGGGATGAAGTGAGATAAGCCTGCCCGTGCATAACGGCCGTTATCGCCGCCGCAAAATCGCGCCCCGCATCGGAATCATACGGAAAGCCGTTGGCCATGAGCAGCGCGCCGAGATTCGCATAGCCGAGGCCGAGCGGCCGGAAGTCATGAGAGTTTTGGGCGATCTTTTCTGTGGGATAACTGGCATTATCAACAAGGATCTCCTGGGCAATAATCAAAACCTCGACAGCGTGCCGAAAGGCTTCCACGTCAAACTTCAAGTCCTGGGCCACAAACTTCATCAGGTTCAAAGAAGCCAGATTGCACGCTGAGTCATCCAGGAACATGTACTCGCTGCAAGGATTTGAAGCGTTGATGGGGCCCGTCACTTTTGAAGTGTGCCATCGGTTGATGTTGCTGTGGAACTGCATGCCAGGGTCGCCGCACTGCCAGGCCGATTCAGCAATCTTGCGCATCAGATCACGCGCGCGATAGGAACGGATCGGCTCACCGGTCGTAATCCCCCGGGTCACCCAGTCCTCATCCTTGATCACAGCCTGCATAAACTCATCCGTGACGCGGACGCTGTTGTTGGCGTTCTGGAAGAAAATGGAGCTGTAAGCCTCACCGTCAAGAGCCGAATCATAGCCGGCGTCAACCAGCGTCCACGCCTTCTGCTCCTCTTTCGCTTTGCACTCGATAAAATCCACGACATCCGGATGATCGATATTCAGAATCACCATCTTGGCCGCGCGCCGCGTTTTGCCGCCGGACTTGATAACCCCTGCAAAGGCGTCATAGCCTTTCATAAATGAAAGAGGACCCGAAGCCACACCGCCACCCGACAGCGTCTCG
>JAJYHU010000209.1 GCA_021784615.1 Acidobacteriota bacterium
GCGTCGGAACAACCGGCTTTACGCGTTACTGATGGCCCCGCAGCGTTCCCTGACGCTCCAGGGGGATGAGTATCCCTCGCCACCGCCGTCGCTGGTGCAAACGTTCTTGGCGGACCCCGCCGTCTCGAGCAGCGTGGTTTTTGGCACCGCCTCTGTGATTGGGGACTTTGAAACGAAGCCGGCTCTGTATACGATCGAGGGCAGAAAGGTTCTGTACCTGACGGTGGAGAATTCCGGGGACTGACCAGGCGGAAGGCCCGGCGAAGGCCGGCTAGCTTCAATTCCATGCCATGAGTGTGTTATGAAACTTTGCGCAAGATTGTTGTTGCTTTCTCTCGTCATCGGTTTTGTATTCCCGCTTGTGATTGAAGGGGTTGAGACAACCGTATGGCAGATCGCAGACTTTAAAGATTTCCTAGAGGGCCGTCTCAACGGAGTCTCGATCAGTAAAGACGGCACATTGGCATTGGCCCCCGAAACCAAGGTAGTTTTCAATCCCCAAGAAGCCTTGGCGCTTTCGCTCGTGGCGGACAGCCATCACAATCTTTATATTGGCACCGGACACCAAGGGAAAGTTTTTCGGGTTACCCCGGGCGGCAAAGCCTCGCTTTTCTTTGCGGCACCGGAGCCGGATGTCTTTGCGCTTGCCGTCGGCCCTGACGGTGATCTTTATGTCGGAAGCTCGCCCTCGGGCAAAATCTATCGCGTTACGCCGGGAGGGAAGTCCTCGGTTTTTTACGATCCGCATACGAAGTACATTTGGGCGCTGCTTTTTGATTCTCAAGGGCGGCTCTATGCCGGCACCGGGGACCATGGCCAAATCTTGCGAGTGGACCGAAATGGGGAAGGTGAGGTCTTCTTCGAAAGCAACCAAACCCACATCATGTGCCTGGCGTTTGATCCGAAAGGAAATTTGCTGGCGGGAAGCGTCCCAAACGGATTGGTCTATCGCATCAATCCAAAAGGCAAGGCCTTCGTCATATATCAATCCGATTTGCCGGAAATTCACAGCTTGGCAGTCGGCGAGCATGGAAACATCTACGCTGCTGCCTTAGGGGCTACGGGCCCGGTGGGCGCTCCCCTCATGCTCATGCCACAAACGCCGCCGACGACCATTCCGACTCAGGTGATGACCGTAACTGCCGAGACGCAGATATCCTCGGAAGAGTCGTTATCATCTGCCCAAAAGCCGAAACAACCTAAACCGCAACCCAAGAAACCTGAAACGAAGAAGGGAACGACTCCAAGCTTTATTCATGCGGGAGAAAGTCTAAGGGGAATTGCCGGGTTGCTGGGATCCCGGAGCCGTGGAGCTGTCATCAAGATTTCTCCCGACGCGACTGCCGAAACTTTGTGGAATTCCAACAGGGAGAGCGCGTACGGCCTGGCATTGCTAGGAAACAAAATTGTGTTTTCAACCGATTCAAACGGCCAGATTTTTGAGTTGGAGCCTTCGCGCTATGGCGAGAATCTTACGCTCCTGACCGAAACTCGTGAATCGATTGCAACGCGACTTTTGGTTGAGGGCCAAACCTTGTATGTCGCTACAAGCAATGTTGCCAAGCTCTTCCGTATGGGAACAACCCCCAGCCATGAAGGAATGTACGAATCCCCCGTAAAGGACACGAAATTTATTTCTCACTGGGGTGTGCTGTCTTGGCGGGGTGACACTCCCGCAGGGACTTCCATTGAGTTCTATACTCGCTCGGGGAATTTTAAGCGGCCGGACCAGACCTGGAGTGAGTGGGCGGGCCCCTATCGGGACCCGGATGAAGGAAGCCAAATCACCAGTCCTCCGGCCCGTTATATCCAGTGGAAAGCAGTTTTGCGGGGTACGGGATCGGCTTTTCCCACTCTGGACGAAGCCTCGATTGCCTATCTAAACCAAAATCTCCCGCCTGAAATTCGCTCGCTGAGCGTTAGCAACGCCGGTGAGCGGACCAACTCCGCGAGCCCTTTCTCTGCCGCAGTTAGTTCCAGCCTCGAAATTAATGTGGCCGCAACGCCCAACGCCGGTTACCAAGTTCCGGCACAAACACCACAGGCGGCTGGGAAGTCGCCTGTTAGTATCAGTTGGCAGGCTACGGATCCCAACGGAGATTCGCTAGAGTTTGCAATCTACCTGAAGTCGACGGATGAAAAGAGTTGGCATCTGATCAAGGACAAGATCAAGTCAAACAGTTACACGATTGATCCTTCGAGCATGGCTGACGGCCAATACGTGGCGCGGTTGGTGGCTTCGGATGCTCTTTCCAATCCGCCTTCCATGGCGCGCGAGGATGTGATGTTAAGCGCGCCTTTTTGGGTTGATAATACTCCACCTGAAATCAGTGTTTTGCATAAGCAAGTGAAAGGCGGGAATGTTGAGGTTCAGTTTCAGGCGGCGGATGCCACATCGCCTCTCCACGCGGCCCAGAGTTCAATTGACAGCCACGGCTGGAAGGAGATTGAATCAGACGACGGCATAATTGACTCCCGAGTAGAGACCTTTACAATTGAGGAGCGGAGTCTGGCTCCCGGCGAGCACGTGATTAGCCTGCGGGCCTTTGATACGGCCGGCAACGCAGGGGTGGGAAAGGCAGTTGTCGAGATTCCCAAGCCGTAGAGCGTAAAGGTTGCAGGTGCATGGAATGGCGGGACTTCCGTGACCTAAAGTTTAACTTTGAAAGTCCGCAAAACATTGAAGTTTTTAGAGACAACTCCTATTTTACCTGCCGCATCTCAAAAGGTGAGTTCAGGTGCGGCCCTGAGTGGAAGTTCTTGAGCGCACAGAAATCGGCGGAACCCGGGGTCGCTCCCGATGCTCAGCTAATCGCGCGGGCACAGCGAGGTGACGAAGAGGCGTTTGCGGCGCTCTTTGAAGCCCACAAGCGGCGCGTGTATTCGTTGTGCTTGCGGATGACCGGCAATGTGGCGGAAGCAGAAGACCTAACGCAGGAAGCCTTCCTCCAGCTGTTTCGGAAGATTTCGACGTTTCGCGGTGAGTCTGCCTTCTCTACTTGGCTGCATCGATTAGCCGTGAACGTGGTGCTGATGCACCTCAGGAAGAAAGGGCTCAGCCAGATTTCACTTGATGAAACAGAGAACTCCCAGGGCGATCCGATCAAGCGTGATTACGGAGATGATGACCGCCGCTTGGTGGGTTCGATCGACCGAATTGCGCTAACCCGCGCGATCGGGGAGCTTCCGCCGGGCTACCGGTCGGTGTTCATCTTGCACGATGTTGAAGGTTATGAGCATAATGAAATCGCTGAAATCATGAACTGCTCTGTTGGTAATTCAAAGTCGCAACTCCACAAGGCCCGCCTGAAGCTTCGCGAGTGGTTCCAGCAGCACCAGCAACAGTCTATCGAGAAAGGTTCCGCTGCGGAGTCGACCCCTGAGGGCCGTGAGGGGGCATAGATTATGAGTGACGAAAAGCAGAATACCGCCCTGCATCTTAACTGTGGGGAATTCCTGGAGAACCTGGATGCCTACTTCAGTGGCGAAGGTGAGCCTGGGTTCCGTGCTCACGCGGAAAAGTGCAGCTCCTGTTGCGCTCTTCTTGCTGACTTCCAATCCATTCGTTCGGCGGCAACCAGCCTGCCGCTTGAATCGCCAGCCCCCCGTGTTTGGAGCAATGTTCGCGCCACCTTGGCGGCGGAGGGCTTTTTCCGCGAAAAGGAAAGTTTTTGGGAAAAGTGGATTGCGCAATTGCAACTTTCCAGCAGGACCGTTCCGCTTGGGGCCGCTGTCCTTGTGATTGCTTTGACAATTTTTATGGTTTTGCCCGGAAGCCTTCATAAAAAGGCAGCGCCGGCTGGCTCTCATTTGGTTGTCGCTACCGTCGCGGCGCCGTCTGGCCTAACGGCGGTTGAAGCTAATTTGGTGCAAACGGTTCAGCAGATGGAAACTAGTTATAAGGCCCGTGAGGCCGATCTGGATCCCGTTGCAAAACAGTCTTACGAGCGAGGGCTGACGTCGCTCGACGGTTCGATTCACGAATGTCTAGTTTCACTCCAGGCGCAGCCGCAAAACACGCTAGCGCGCCAATACTTGATGCAAGCTTATACAGAAAAGGCGGACATCTTGACTTCCGCCTTGGAGTATGATGGCCGTTAATCGAATGGGGGGGGGAATAAGTGAAGTGCTGAGTCGACTAAGCGGCGCTCGCAAGATGGGCGGGGTACGAGGCGTCGGAATTCTAATGCTTATACCCGCAGGGCTGTTGGTAGCAGCAACCCCCTCCCAGGTCGAAAAAACCATCAAGACGACAGCTTCGCCTCGGATTAGCATCTCGAATATGGGCGGCAAGGTTGTTGTGAAGGGTTGGGACCGATTGCAGGTCCATGTCCACTATACATCGCCGTCTCCGCAAGTTGCCGTTGATACGGATGAACTTCCAACCGAGGGGCCGGTGGATAAACTCCATTTCACGACCTATGTTGTCAATCACTCCACGGCGCGGCAATCGGTCACCGTTGATTACACTCTCCAAGTTCCCACGGGTTCAAGCTTGGAAATTCATAATCCCCAGGGGATGGTTCAGGTTGAATCGGTTCGCGGTGATACGTCGGTAGATTCGCTTGGCGCAGATATTTCCGTTACGGATGCGGGCGGCCACTTAGCAGTGCGTTCAGTGGGAGGCAACATCGAGATTGTTCGCCCTTCCGGCCGAGTCGAGGCTTACTCAATCAACGGCAACCTCCATTTTGTTGATCCCACAAGTTTAAGACTCCACGGCACTACAACTTCCGGGAACATCGTATATGACGGGGATTTCAAGCCGGGCGGGGACTATGTGCTTTCAGATTACAGCGGGAATATGGATATCATCTGTCCGCCTTCCGCTTCATTCGAGTTAAATGCCAAGACCGTGCGCGGCAAAGTGGACAACAGTTTCCCGCTTGTCTCCAGGCATTCCTCGGACGAGATGTTCTCTTCCGCAAACAGCCTTTTCGGAACGTATAGTACCGGCGAGGCTACTTTGGAACTCACCTCGTTTAGCGGAACCATTCACATTCGCCAAAAATAGCCCCCTTTTAATTCGCCGAACTGGCGAACCCTTGCTGTAAGTCATGGCAACCAAGCAGCGAAGGGCCTCATCTGCCCCGGCGCGTTCAAACGCGCCGGTTGCGCAGCAAGAGAAGGTGCTTCTATAATTGCGCCTGAACGAATCGAGTGACGTGGGATGAATGGGCACAGGCCAAAATTGATCTACCTTCTCGGATTTATGGGAAGCGGCAAGTCTTCGGTAGGCGTCCTCCTGGCGCAAGAGTTGGGATGGCCCTTCATTGATTTGGACACGGTAATTGAAGCGAGCCAGGGCACTTCGATTCGGGAAATTTTTGAACAAGCCGGCGAGCCTTTTTTTCGCCAGCTTGAGCAAGCAGCACTTGCCGAGGTCTCCAAAAAGGAGCCCGCTGTCATTGCTCTCGGCGGTGGAAGCTTTGCCCAGAAATCCAATTTTGATTTCATCAGGGGAAGAAGGGGCGTTACGATCTGGCTTGACTCCCCGATCGACGAGCTTTGGCAACGTTGCGCCACAATGGCCAATCGCCCCTTGTTCCGGGACCGCGCGAGCTTTGCTCGACTTTATGCCCAGCGCCTCCCTTATTATCGCCAGGCAAAATACCGAATCTCTACTGAAGGGCGTACCCCGCAGGAAATTGTCAGGGAAATCCTGGGGTTTCAGCTATATTAGCCCTTGGGAGGAGTTTCGGGGTGCTGCAAAAACGGTTTTGCCGTCTGGCATTTTTTATCGTCATATTTGCTTGGGTATTCACAGTCCCCGCGGCCGCGGCGGGTCCGAGCGACTCCGGGGCTTTTAGAATCTTGGTCGCGGGCAAAGAAATTGGCACCGAAAGGTTCCGGATTCTTCCTTCCGGAAACAACATCATTGCCAAGGCTGATATTGAGCTCCAAACGCAAAAAGCAGGGAAGCTTTTAGAGCTTCAGAGTTTCCCGGAACTGCTTCTCGACTCCCGATTTCGGCCTTTATCGTACACATGGGCCCAGAAGGGTGTTCAGAGTTCCAAGCTTCGTATCGACTTCACCACGACGCCTGTCAAGGCCCAATATCACACGGTAAACGGCAAGAACGACGAGCGCGATTTGGCGCTCCCTGCCGACGTTGTGGTGCTTGACGACAACGTCCTCGATCAATACGAAATTCTCGTGGCTATCTATGACAGGACTTCAGGAGGTCCGCAGACGTTCAACGCCTTTATTCCCCAGGAAGCGTTGCCGGGGCGAGTCCAGGTTGTAGCGAGGGGCAATGAACAGGTGAGGATCGGCGGAGAAAGCGAATCCCTTCGTCACTTTGTTGTCACCACGGACCTAGCACGCATTGACCTTTGGACAGACCCGCAAGGACATCTGGAGCGTGTTTCCGTTCCCGCTATGCGGTTCAACGCAGTTCGGCAAAAGTAGCTGAACGCTCAGGCCACTATTCACATAACGCCGGCGGAGGCAGCCTTCTTGCGCGCTTCTTTTTGGGGCTCCAGGCACGCTGCCTTGTATCCGATCCCAAGGATCATCGAGAAGATCATGGCGTTAGCGGGTATCTGCAAATTGAAGTCCGTTAAGCTGTGGATCAATAGCCCCAGAGTGGCGCCGATACATCCCAGAATGATGGCGCGGCGGTAACGCCGACGGTCCTTGAGAAAGGCGATGATCATCCGAATCAGGAGATAGAAAATCGGGATAAAAAGCAGGCCAGCGCCCAGGATCCCGGTCTCTGATGTGAACTCGAGATAGTCATTGTGGGCATGGTCAATGTGCATGCTTACCAATTGGGTCTGATACGGCCGGAAGGCTTCGCCATAGGTTCCCAAGCCAGTGCCCAGGATGGGATTCGCGCCAATCAGATGAAGTGTGTCATGCCAGATCATTCCGCGCTCGGAGGTCTGAAGATAGTTGGTTTGTCCCATCGTCTGGAACCGGGAAAGGACCGGTCCAAGCCCAATCCAGAGCGTGAACGCGATCGCCAAAATTGCGAAGCCCAGAACTCCCAGCCCCCAGACTTTCCTTTTCACCTTAAAGGCCGTCAGCAGCGATAAAACAATCAGTGTCGCCAAAACCGCCAGGATGCCCCCACGCGACCAGGAGAAAATTAGAGCGAGAACCATGATTAACATAAGAAACAGATAAAAAATTACCTGAAAGCCGGCGGCACTTTCTTTCCCAGATGCATTGCGGGCCACCAGACCTTGCTGCCAGTCCGACCAGAGTTGGTAGCAATAGAACGCTGAAGCAAACGTGAAGGGGAGCGTCAGCTCGATCAGTCCGGCAAAATGATTGCGGTTGATATAAGTCCCCGTAGCCACCCACAGATCATATGGATTTGTGACGGTAAAAATCTTGTTCCAATTCAGCAAGTGCTGAAGGATGCCATAACCTGCCTCAAAACAACCCAGCCAGATGAGGGCCGCGACCAAAAGGCTCTTTCTTCTGCCGGAATCATAAAGGTATACAGCCAGGATAAAAACGCTCAGGTAAGCAAGTAGCTTGATAAATCCCAGGAGTGTTGCATGGGGGTAAATGCTGAGGGTTGTCCAGCTTTCATGGGGAGCGAGGGTCCCCAGCCACTTTGAGGTCAGCCGGCGCGCTGGCGATATCGTCGCCACAAAGCCCCTCGGCAGCGGAATTAGTTGCAATCCCACCCAGGCAACAAACAGAAAAGGCCATAGCGGCAAAGAAAGGCTGATTTCATCTCGACGTTGCTGGTTCCAGAGGAACAAGAGCAACGCCATGAAGATCAACACTTCAGCCAGTGAATACGTCAGGGGTTGGACGCCGCCGAAAGCGAGCACACTGCCCACAAAAATCGACGTCAAAGCAATCTCGAGGATTTTTTTCATCGCACAAATCCAGGGGCAGGGTTTGGGTTTGTCATTCGGTTGCCGCCACGCTTATCGTTTTCCTGCATCTGTTAAGAATTCCGATAAGCTAATGATCTCCACACGCCTCTTTGTTATCCTTTGGACCTGATGGTTGCATAAACGCTAGTCCGAGAGTCAACGAAAAATCCTACGCTTTACTTTGAAACTTAGCAATGCTCTTTGAAAAACACTTTATCCTGGCGTGGCTGCCGCCTTGAATTAATTCCTAACCCCAAACCCATGGGCGCTCCGGACTTCCACGCGGGAACCGGTCTTCCTTGTGCTTGCGGCGCTTCTATCGGCTGCCTTGGCGACCCAGAACAGTCCGGAACGTGCGCAACACAATTTGCAGGTCGAATAGCAGCGAAAGATTCTGAATGTAATGCAAATCGTATTTCAGTTTTTCCAAAGCATCCGTTGTGGATGCTCCATACGAATAGTTCACCTGCGCCCATCCTGTCAAGCCAGGGCGGATCGCGCTGCGTAGGCTGTAATACGGGATCGAACTCTTAAGCTCCTTTACAAAAACCGGTCGCTCTGGCCGCGGGCCGACAAAGCTCATGTCGCCGTTCAGGATATTGATCAGTTGCGGCAGTTCATCCAGGCGAAACAGCCTGAGCAAGCGGCCAAAATAGAATATCCTCCCATCATTTTGTGCAGCCCATACCGGACCGTTGGCCTCCGAGTTAGTGGCCATGGTTCGAAATTTGATCAAACGGAAGACTTGCTCGTTCTGGCCCACGCGTTCCTGGGTATAAAAGACCGGCCCGCGCGACGAAATCTTGATTCCGATGGCAATCAGCGGCCACAACGGGCTGCTCAGAACCAGAAAAGCGGTGGCAAGAGCCAAGTCCGAAAGCCGCTTGGTTTTTACCGCCATATTGCTTTCGAAAAACTGGAAACCATGGGCGCGGAGGAGCCACTCGGCATCCAGATGCTCGAGGGGAAGTTTGCCGCTGAGAAGCTGAAATAAGGTCGGCAGGTCCAGCACGGTAATTCCGGAAAACCGCGCGTCGATCAGCAACCGGGCAGCCGCGGAATCCAGTGCAGCCGAAGGGCTTAAGACTACGATGTCGGGGCGCAGCCTGGCGAGGGCTGCCTGGAGAGCTGTCGCGCCGTGGTTCGCCGAGTCTGGGGCCTCAGGCTCCAAGCCATTGAGAGAGACGACCTTTAAATCGTGCTCGCTCGCAACTCGCCGCAGTTCCTCGACTGCCGGTCCTCCACCCAAAACGCCCACGACCGAAGGGCGCGCGAGCGCCCCGTAGAGCCGGGCCCACAATAGTCTCGCTGCCAGAACCAATCCGGGCGTCGAAAGAAAAACAACCAGGAAAAAGCTTCTTGAAATGCCCCAATGGGGATAAAAATAAAATGCCAGAGTGACAAAAGCCATGGTGATAGCTACATCCAGCACAATCAAGCTCGCGGTTTCCTGGCTATGCTGATCCCTACGGGGATTGTAGAGATCGGTGATGTAGAAAAGAAGGGTTAGAAAGAAGCAGGCTCCGATCGCAATGCTCTTGAATCCGTGGGCGAGGAAAACCGTTTGGCTGACCGTCAGGGAGATGGCTATTTGCACAGCCACTATAATGGCGACTGCATC
>JAJYHU010000145.1 GCA_021784615.1 Acidobacteriota bacterium
GGATTGTATAGATCGGTGATGTAGAAAAGAAGGGTTAGAAAGAAGCAGGCTCCGATCGCAATGCTCTTGAATCCGTGGGCGAGGAAAACCGTTTGGCTGACCGTCAGGGAGATGGCTATTTGCACAGCCACTAGAATGGCGACTGCATCTCCCACCCACAGCATCAACTGCCTGTTCCGGATTTGTCGCTTAAGCATCGGCGTCTAGCCCTAAGTAAAAACTCCGGTCCGACGGGTATCCCGGCCTCCCACAACTACCGGTGAACTGAAGCTCGAAAAGCTTCCGCCGCACGGACAAGTTTGCGAAATGATCGCTGTTGTTCCGTAGATCCCGATCTTTGTGCTTAGGCATACCCCGGAACCGCCTATGATGATCTGTTTCCGGGCGATGATTCTATCTTGGGCCTAATTTGACGCGCCAAAAAGCTGTCCAAAGGAGCCAAAACTTTTTCCCACTGGAAGTGCGCCTCGATTAGACTCCGGCCCGCACGCGACAATTGCGCACGATAACCCGAATCCTGAAGGATTCTTACAAGGTGGCCGGCAAATTCCTGCGGCGTTTCCGCTGCAAGAACCGGTGAGCCGGCAAGTTTCCCAAACGGCTTTGCCGCAAGTCGAGTCGCTACCACGGGAACGCCCATCGCTAGCGCTTGCAGAATCTTGTTTTGAATTCCCGCGCCGAACCGGATGGGCGCCACGCTGACTGCGGAACTTGAAACTTCCGGGCGAATATCGGGCACATTCGCGCGCACTTCGATTCCAGGGGTCTGGGCTAAGGCTCGTACTGACCGCGGAGGGTTGAGTCCGACCACGGAAAACTGAGCGTCCGGAACTTGACGCCGAACCAGCGGGAAGATTTGGTCGGTGAAGTATAGAGCCGCGTCGGTATTCGGCAGATAGTCCAGCTTGCCACAATAAACAATACGCCGAGGGTTGTAATGTCCCTCCTGAAAGGCAAATTCTTCGGTGTCCACGCCCATCGATGATTGCAGCAAATTCGTTGTGCCGGACTGCTCCTGCACCCATCGGAGGTCTTCCTCCGTGTGGACCAGAACTCTGTCGAACCACCGGGGCACCTCTGCCTCATAGCGCCGGATGCGGTTTCGGTCCATCCGCGCGCCCAGCCAGATCGGGTTCCACCAGATTTTCTGCATCCGCGAATAGTGGAGGTATATCGAGTCCGCCATGTCCAATACGCGCGGAAGGTGGTGATACGGCCGGACGTACTCGGCCATTCGCACCAAGTGCACGAAGAGCAGGTCAAAGGCTCCGCTTCGAATGTCCGCGTCGAGAGCATCCGCGAAGCGGGGGCATTCGTAGAGCTTGACCTGCAAAGGCAGGTCGGAAAAGAAGGCTGTCACGCCGTTCCAGGCGTAAGCGGCCTTGCCCATGTTGAAAATTCTCTGCTGCAGTCCGGGCAGGTCGGAATGGCGGCTTCCGTTCAATTTGACCTGCGAACCCATAGCGTAGAGAGTGACTTCATGAGATCGAAGCAGATGGCGCAGCGTGTAATAGACACGCATTCTGTAACCGCCGATGGGCGGGAACGGGAGCCGGGCTGTCAAATAAGCAATGCGCATTGTATCTCGGTTCTTCGACGATCTGCGCTCCTGCCGTCCTGCAAGAAAAATCCAAAGCGCTTTCGCCGCCGGGATCTCATTTCTCAGTAGAAGCAGCGCTTAATATCCACGCGGCCGCCGCGCGGATGGAATCCGTGCTAAAGTCCGCAGTCGGCGGGTTTTGATCATTAAAATCTGGAGGTCGCAGCCAGATTGTCCTGCAACCTGCCGCGTGCCCGGCCTCGATGTCGCTCGCCGCATCTCCCACCATCCAGGATCGCGAAAGATCGATCCCGCGCTCCTCGGCAGCCTGCTGCAACATCCTCGGCCGGGGCTTGCGGCATTGGCAGTCGGCGCTTGGTTCGTGCGGGCAATAGTAAACAGCGTCAATCCCGGCGCCTTCTTGCCCCAGCTGTTGAGCTATTCTTTGATGGATAGTCTCAAGAACGCCGACCGTCAGCTTCTTTCTGGAAATCGCGCTCTGGTTCGTAACGATGATGAGCAGGAATCCGCGCAGCTTCAATTCCCGCAGCGCTTCGGCCACGCCGGGAAGGAACTCCACCTGCTCCCACGCCGTGATGTACTGGCCTGCGGGAGCTTTGCGATTGATCACGCCATCACGATCGAGAAATACGGCTCTCCGCACGGCACTTTCGCTGCTACCAAATCTTAGTTGATGTACTCCCGAGTTGGCGGTCATATCCTGGCGGAGTCGCCGTCCACCCTCCAGGTCTGCAGGCCGTTGAAGTCGAACCCAAACCCCACTGGGATCCCACCCAATTTCCTTAAGGCTTCGGCCACACGGTGCTTGCGTTCGAAGCAGCAATAAAAGAGCATGTAGCCGCCTCCACCCGCGCCCGTGATTTTGCCGCCTACGGCCCCGGCCTTGCGGGCGGCCTCATACATCTCGTCGATCCTTGAGTTGCTGATTTTCGGCGACAGTTTTTTCTTTGACTCCCAGGCCTCATGTAGCAAGTCGCCAAAATCGTTCAGCCGCCTCCGCAGCAGCGTATTTTTCATTTCCACGGCTAGTTCCTTCTGGCGCCTCAGGCCGTGGATGGTGCCGGCCTCGCCTTGCTCGTAGCGGCCAACCTGGTCCTTAATGATGCCGTCGGACATCCGGGTCGTGCCGGTGTAGACCAGCAGCAGGTTGTGCTCCAGTTCGTTGATGATTTCCTGGGGGATCCTGAGCGGATTGACAATAACGCGGTCCCGCTCAAATTCCATAAAATTGAATCCGCCGAAGGTGGCGGCATACTGGTCTTGCAACCCGCCTTTGATTTGCAATTCTTCGCGTTCGATCCGATATGCGGCGTTTGCCGTCTCGTAATCGGTCATGGGCAGGTTCAGGAATTCCTTCATGAGGCCTACCAGGCATACCATCAAAGTGGACGATGACCCGAGCCCCGATCCCGGCGGCGCCTCGCTGTGCACGAAGAGGTCAAAACCCGATGAGCGCTGTCCCCCCAAGCTCTGAATCGCTGCTTTGACCAGGTCGAGCTTGCCGTCATAGACGGGGTTCGTTTCTGTGTCGTAGTTCACGACGTAGCCGAGGTCGGCCGATTCGATGTTGATCTGCCCGTCCGCGCGGCTGCAGAGTGTTCCCCAAACGTACTGGCCGATTGTGGCATTGAGCACACATCCGCCTTCCTGCTCAAGAAACTGTTTGACGTCGGTCCCCCCTCCGGCAAAACTGATCCGCAGTGGGACTTTGGCTCGAATCAGCATGAAGCAAATCTTTCCGGTAACTCGGCTTGTGCCTTTTGATAGTCTCCCGGAACCCCAATATCGATAAAATATCCCTCCCAGGGAAACCCATAAAATGGGCGTCCAATCATCTGGGGGAAAACTTCCTTCTCAAGCGACACTTTCTGCCGCCTCGGCATGTGGCGGAATATGGTCTTGTTCATAATGTACAACCCGCCGCTGACCCATCGTGTCCGGTTCGCGTCGTTAGTTCCTTCCGAAGCCGCCGGCTGCTTCTCAAGGAAGGCTTTGATCCGTTTACGGGCATCGAGCACGACGGACCCGTATCGTCCTGTTTCATGCGGGCTGGCTAAGGCCAGCGTAGTTTCTGCGCGATGCCGCCGGTGGAAGACGAGCATTTGGTGCAAATCGACGTCAAAGATTGAGTCTCCATTCAGGACCAGAAATTCTTCACCGGCCAACATCGAGCGCAAATTCCTGAGCGCTCCTCCGGTGCCGAGCGGTACGCTTTCCACCGAGTACCGCAGACGCAGTCCCGGAAGTTGGTGCTTTGCATAGTGCCGGGCAACCGCCTTGCGCCGGTGGCCTAGCGCCAGGATGATTTCAGTGATTCCCTGCGCCCGAAGCCAGCCTAATAGATAGTTCAAAAAGGGCTGCTTTCCGATCGGCGCCAAGCTCTTCGGAAGATTCGGGACTGCTTTCCGCAGCCTCGTCCCCTGTCCTCCTGCCAAAACCACAGCTTCCATCGCCTTGGCTCCGTCCCCGTTCAGGCCCAATGCTCTTTTTTGCCATGCTCAATGCCTGACGAGGCCTTTGTTTCTTACCCTGGTTCCGAATTGAGCATCAGCACTTTAAAATTATAGACTTTTAATTATCAGACAGTCCGAGCTTGAAGACAACCTTTGCGGGTTTTGGGGACTTGCAAACTACTAAATAACTAAGCGTACAAATGCAGCGGGGAATTGTGAAAGAAGCATGTTATTGCGGCGTGTGATCAAGGCCAATCCTCCAGGTGCAAAGCCTCTGGCGAAGGTCTGATCTATTCTCCCGAAGTCGCGAAGTACCCGGGTTTGTTCCGAACGATGACGCCTTTGCGATCGATGACTACGCGAATTGTCCGGTAGGTCCCGTCCAGACTGCTGTCCGTTGGCGTATACCCGATTAGATACTGGTTGGCCAGCTCGCGCCTGATGTTGTCAAGAGTGTCGGCCAGCGCAATCATCTTGTCAGCTGTGTAGATCCCCGTTTCAGCCCCCAAGCCCTTGTTCTGGTCCATTGTATCGAATTTGCCGTGCGCGAGGTACCCTGTCAGGTAGCCTGTTCCTGGAGACTTCCGCAAGGGGAAAAAAGCCGCTCCTCCCGTGTCCTCGGCAATCTTTTCAAGATCCTTGTCGCCAGGATTCGCAAATCCATATCCGGTATTTCCAATTGTGTAGATGGCGGTTTCAGCCCGGTGCGCCATGGAAATCGCTTCTTCCAGCGAATGCTTGCTCTCGACATCGATGCCGTCGCTGATTAGCACCAGTACCCGCCGGTTTTGCTCCCGGGGTCCCGAGTTCTTCATTTCCTGTTCACAAGCGTCGTAGATTGCGTCGTATACGGCTTTGCCGCCGCCCGCCTTGAGTTTTTGAATCTTTTCGTTCAGAGCATCGGGATCGTTGGTAAAGCCCTGGACCAGGGAGCTTGTGGCGTCAAAGGTCTCAAGGAAAATCTTGTTATTGCTCTCGATTCCTCTCAGCACATTAAACACAAAGCTGCTTGCAGCATCTTTTTCAAACTTCAGTTCAAAGCGGGCACTATTGCTGGTGTCGACGATCAAGCCAACGCGAAGCGGAGGAACAACGTCGCTGCTGAAGTAGCGAATGGTTTGCCGTTTTCCGTCTTCGTATAGTTTGAAATCATTCTTGGTCAAGTCGATGACGGGAATGCCGCGCTTGTCCAACACACTTACGGGGACGTTAACCACTTCCACATGCACCCGGATACTTTGGTTGCCGTTTGCCCGGTTGGATCCTTGGGGATGGGCATTGCTTGCCTTTGCTGCGGGGCTTTCTGGGGGAGCCTGCCTGCCCCGCGCTATTCCTGGCGAGCACACAAGGAGCGCAGCTATTAGCATCCATGTCATGGTAGTTGCCATGAGCCCAGGGACTTGCGGTAACGTCGTTTGCTTGCGCTGGTTCACAACGCCTGTTTCCGGGTTTACGATAGTCGAATTATGCTGAAGCAAAATCTTATCCCCCTGAATGTCTAATTCTAACTCTAGAGTAGCTTAAGGGGAAGCTGCCCGCAAAGCCGTAAAGATAGGCTTTGGCGCCTCTTGCTCTTCGCCATTCCATTGGAGCCTCCCCCAGCCGCTGGCAGTGCATCCTCAGGCCTGCGCTTTGTCCTTCTCAGTTTCTGCCTGTCGCGCTCGCGCAATCTTCACCTGCCTGATACCACCTTGGAGGGTTGAGACTCTGTACGGGTTGCATGCGCTCTGTGCCCAGATGAATCGGCCTGATTTCCCATGCGCCGAGCAGAGGGGACAAGCAAAACGGTTTCCGGCTGGGCTGCTGTCCCCTTTTTACACTCGCATCTGCATTGCAGGGTTGCTGCCGGTGGAATAGAATCACCAATGAGGTTGTCGGATGCATGAGTTGAAGCATGGGGGATCGAGCGGCTGGGTTGTGAAGACGGCGGTGGTCGTCACGTTGGCCTTGGTTGTTACCGAGTTTGTTGTGGGGTCCATGGGCCACAGTTTGGCACTTATTGGCGATGGCTGGCACAATCTGAGCGATGTCCCGACGCTGATTTTCTCCTGGTTCGCGCTCTACCTGGAGCAGAAGCCTCCCGACCGTCAAAGAACTTACGGCTACCAGCGCGCCGGTGTTCTGGCGGCGTTTGTAAATGGTCTGATCCTGGTAGGCGTATCGCTTTACATTTGTTTTGACGGCTACCGGCGCATGGTCCAGCCGGAGCCAGTTAGTGCGGGCAAAATGTTGATTGTGGGGATCATCGCGCTGGCTGTTAATGCCAGTGTGACGATCGGACTTGCCCGCCAGCATCGGGATCTGAATCTGCGGGCGGTCTTTATTCACTATCTGGGCGATACGTTGTCGAATGTGGGAATCATCGTCGGGGCGTTGCTGATCCGTTCTACGGGGCAGCAGTTGATTGATCCGCTGCTGGCCTTTCTGATTGCCGGGATGATCTTATGGAGTGCTATCCATGTGATCGCTGAATCAGCGGATATTCTGCTGGAAAGCCTGCCCAAAGGAATGAGCCTGGAGCAGATTGCGGCGGCGATGCTCCGGATTCCAGGCGTTCGAGAGGTCCACGACGTTCATGTCTGGAGCCTGGGGTCGGAATCCCACGCTCTTTCATGCCACGTTCACATTCTGGATGTGCCCACGTCTGAAAGCGAACGGATCGGTCACCATGTTCGCGAAGTCTTGGCGCATAAATTCGGGATCACGCACTCGACCATCCAGTTTGAGCACGAGCATGAATTGGGCGAGTTCCACAAGTACATGCCTGAGCCAGCAGGAAAGAAAGTAGGCAGAGAGCAGTAGGCAGAAAGCAGAAGGCAGTAGGCAGTTGGCAACCACGGCATGCTTTTTATGCCGTGGGTTCGGAACGCCTCGCCCCGCAAAAGGCCCACAGCACAAAATCGGTGCCGTGGTTACCGCTGAGGCGTGAATCTCTCAGGGTTCCGCATCATGCTTCCAATCATCTTCCACAGCTCTTCGTATCCAGAGACAAGCTGCTGCCGGTCTTCCGGCGATAAGTAACCGCAGCCATGCGCGAAATCGAGCCATACCTGTGTTTCTGTTGCCTCAGCATCCGCATCGGCAAGTTTGCTCAAGAACATGTTCGGATATCGTCGCTTGCGAAAACCTTCAGCAATATTCGCGGCCACGCTGCGCGAACAGCGCCGAATCTGGCTGGTCAAGGAGTAGCGTTCTTCTTCCGGGAATGCCTTGGTAAGGATGAAAATCTCCATAGCCAGCTTGAAGGCGATCTCGTAAATCTTCAAATGCCTGTAGCCACGAAGCATCCGTTGCGCTGCCTTCTGCTTACCGCCTACTGATTTTCTCCATTCCATCGAGGTACGGCCGCAATGCTTCCGGCACCACCACGGAGCCGTCGCTTTGCTGATAGTTTTCCAGGATCGCGACCCAGGTTCGGCCCACCGCCAGCCCGCTGCCGTTCAAGGTATGGAGCAGTTCTGCCTTGCCGGTTTTCCCGTTGCGGAAACGCAGATTGGCGCGCCGCGCCTGGAATGCCTCAAAGTTCGAACAGGAGGAAATTTCCTTATATTCACGGCTGGATGGCAGCCAGACTTCCAGGTCGTATGTCTTTGCGGAGCTAAAACCCAGGTCACCCGTCGAGAGCGCCACCACGCGGTAAGGCAATTCCAGACGCTGCAAAATTGCTTCCGCATCGCGGGTCAGCGATTCCAGTTCCTCGTAGGAAGTTTCAGGTGAGGTGAATTTTACCAGCTCGACTTTCTGGAATTGGTGCTGGCGGATGATGCCGCGCGTGTCTTTACCATAGGAACCGGCCTCGCTGCGGAAGCACGCCGTCCACGCGCAATGTTTCACCGGCAGCCGTTCGGCCTCCAGCACTTCATCGCGGTAGAGGTTGGTTACTGGCACTTCTGCCGTCGGGATCAGCCAGTAATCGCTGCCTTCCAACTTAAACAAATCTTCCGTGAATTTCGGCAGTTGTCCGGTGCCGTAAAGGCTCGCCGAATTCACGATGAAGGGGGGCAATACCTCGGTATACCCGTGCTCGCGCGTGTGCACGTCCAGCATAAAATTGGCCAGAGATCGTTCGAGCTTTGCCCCCACGCCGAAATAGACCGCAAACCGCGCCCCCGCAATTTTGGCGGCCCGCTCGAAATCCAGAATTCCCAACTCCGGACCCAGGTCCCAATGGGCCTTGGGTTCAAAGTCGAATTCTCTGGGCTGGCCCCAGCGCCGAACCTCCTGATTGTCCTGGGCGCCTCGCCCTAGGGGGACGGTTGCATGAGGGATGTTGGGAACGTTTCGCAGCACCTCTCGCAGTTTGTCGTCGGAGGCCTTGGCTTGCTCGTCGAGCGCCTGGATTTCGAGCCCCGCCTGCTTCATTTCCGCAATCAGCGCGGAAGCGTCCTGCTTCTGCTTCTTCAGCCGCGCAATCTCGTCAGAGGCTTTGTTTCGGCGGGCTTTTAGAGCCTCTGCTTCGGAAAGCTGTTTGCGACGCTCCGCATCCAGAGCTTCAAAATCTCCCAGTATGTCCGGAAGGCCGCGCTCGCGCATTTTCTGGCGAACCAACTCGAGATTCGCACGCACAAAACCTAAATCCAGCATTTTCACTCCTTTTGATGAGGAAAGTGCCAATGTAAACCACCTGCCTGAGGCTGTCAATTCGTGCGACACGCAGCGGGGCCAAGCGAGAGGTTCCTATCGGGGGTGGCAGCTTCATGCCCCTCGTTCCTTGGGGTAGTACGCGCTGTCTTTAAAAGCGCTTCTGATCCCGAGAACGATCGGTGAGCAGCGGCACTTAGAAAGTGCGGGTTGCCGGCAAGAGCATCTTGCGGGCACGCTCTTCTCGGCGCTCGCCGTCGCGCTTCTATACGCCAGAGGACGGGCTTGCAGAGTCACAACCTATCAGTTGATTTGGACAATGGATGAGAAGAAGGCTTTGGGCCTCTTACTTGAGGGCGCGGAGGACAACTTGCAACAAAAAAGCGGAGGGGGGAACGTCGAAAATTCCGGTAAATGTGAACCAGAGGGATTGAACCGGTCTTTGAGGGTGCGACGCCCCCCCTCCCCGAGTTTGATGCGGGTTATCGGAGTCACTGATGCACACTTTGCCGTTAATTGGTGATACTGTCAACGAACGTTGGTCGTAGACCTTTGGTGCCACGCCTCCTGCATTTTCACGCTCGCCACCCTCATTTGAAGAGTCGCCCCGAAGGAGTTCCTGGACGGAGGCGCTGTCTTGCCGTGACTGATTCAGCAGCTGTTGTAAGCAATTACCGGAGGCTAAATGTTCCCGCCGACTGCCAATTTCCCGAAGGGCCATCCACTGAATAGAGATGGATGCGGGACACCTCGAATGATGCGTCAACGGATGGGCGCACGGCAA
>JAJYHU010000132.1 GCA_021784615.1 Acidobacteriota bacterium
CCGATCCAGGGACCGCCGCTCGATGACCAGCCGGGGCAATTCATCATGTCGAATTCCAAGCCCAGCCGGTCGGCTTCATTCGCGGCGTGCTCAAGAAGATCGAGATGTTCGGGGCTCGAGTACGCCACCGGGCCTTTGGGTATGCCCGTGCCCACCTGAAAGATCTGGAAACCTCCGACGCCCGCCCGGTGCATCGCCTCAAGGTCGCGCGTAATGCCGTCCGCAGTGATGTTCCCGTTCATCCAATGCCACCAGGTTTTCGGGCGAGCCTCGATCGAAGGATGAATGAAGGCTTCTTCAAAAGCATTCCCGTCAACGCCCAAGCTGACCTTGGGCCATTCACTGACCAGCGTCAGCGCGCCGGCTGCCGCTGCACCTTGCAAAAATGTTCGGCGTTTCAATTGATTCCTCCCATCGGGCACAATCTCCCTGTGCCGCTTCTCAGGATATTTTCAAAGCTGATCGGCGCCCCAGGCCGACAGCTATCGCAAGCCGTCCTCCCGCATGCGAAGTCTTCCCCCGCATGTAGACTTGGGGCCCCACAAACAAGACTCATGGCTATACTCTACACCGCATAAGCGCCGTAGGCGCGGAAAGCCTCATACATGGCGCGAATATTTTCAAGCGGCACGTCCGGCCCCACTTCACCGCAGGCCACGACCCCGCCCCGGGAGGAGCCGCAAGCCTCAAACGTCCGCTGAACCTCTTCCTTGACCTCGGTGGTTGACCCAAAGGGCATAATCCATTGGCGGTCGATATCGGTGCGGAAAGCCACGCGGCCCCGAAGGTTGGCCGCAATCCACTCGTGCCCGACCACGGGCACCTGGCAATTGATCACCTGAACGCCGATCTCGACCAGGTCGCCCAGGATGTCCCGCGCCTGACCGTCGGTGTGGTACCAGACGTCCATGCCGCGCTCGCGAACGCGCCGGAACATTTCCGCGTAGCGAGGCTTGAAAATCCGGCGCCAGGTTTCCGGCTTGATCATCAAACCGGTTTGGCCGCCCCAGTCGTCAGCAAAGTGCAGGCCGTCATATTCGAGGGCCGTCCAGTTGTCAATCCAACGCAAGTTGAATTCCAGCATGCCGTCCAGCAAGCGATAGAATTCCCGCGATTCCACGGCAATATCCATCAGAAAGTGTTCCATCCCCCGCAACTGCTGGAGTTCCTCAAAGTAAGTGAGCCAGGCCCCGCGGGCGTACCAGCGATTGTCGTAGCCCATCATGTGTCCGCTATACAGCCTGCCCGTGGGTGGGCCGGCGGTGAAACCCTCCGGCCACTTGTAATCCTCGTAGCGTTCCAGATCGCGAATGGGCCATTCGATGGGAATGCCGCACACTCCCGCCCACTCCGAGAACCAGACGGTGCCAAAGTCGTCGACGTTTCTTCCCTGCCTGTAAACGGCGGGAAAGTCTTCACGGGGAAGGTCCTGCATGTAGTCCCAGCCGAAATCTTCGCGAAATTCCGTCAAGATTTCGTCGAGCGCCGCGCCGTATTTGATTTGGGCGGCCGGCAGCACGGCATGGGAAATGGGGGCTCGATCAGGATTCTGGAATCGGATGGTGCGCTTGACTCTCTCTCTGCTATTCAATGGAACGGACTCCTTGCCAGTCTAAATGCCTCTTGCTTCCGGAGCCGGGCGGCCGGCTTCAAGCCGCAGGCTTCGCCGCCAGCGAGATGACGTAGATCGCAACCAGCAGCACGCCGATGCCCGAACACGCATAAGCGAACGACGCGCGGCTCGCTTTTGCCCACTCGCCGGTGATAACTCCCCAAAGGTACGCAATGACGATAATCATCGCCATATAGATGGGCCAGCCGACAATCCCGCCGAGCGATCCCATGCGAACCGCGCCCATTCCGTAAAAGACGATGCTGCCGAACCAGAGCAGTCCCATCAGGACGCCGCCCAGCCAATCCTTGTAGGAGGTTTGGGCGTTCGAATACGCGCCCCAAGAACGGTTCTTCCGCATCAGGTACAGGCAATAGCCGCCGTTTGCGATGAAGCCCATGGTAAGCGCAAGCGCCCAGATGGCGTTTGCGGAGGCGCTGGGGCTTGCCCCAAGGGAAAGGGCGCTGCTCTGCAATTCCTTGCCGAACACGAACGCGAAGTTCAGCATCGCGGATAGGACGCCCGAAGCAATGCAGATCACCAGGCCGACAGCCAGCCGGGAGCGGCCCTGGGCCGGGGTCTGGCCCATCGTCTCGCGTTCGCGCCTCTGGCCTGCGATCGAACAGAGCACGATGCCCAAAACAACCAGCAGGGTGCCGCCGAACAAGGCATATCCTTCGCGGCTGAGCAGGCGCTCCGGGTGCAAGAGCACCATGGGAAGCAAGGAACCGAGCGAGGCGCAAATTCCCAGGATCAGAGCGAAACCCAGCGCCAGGCCGAGCCGCGCAATTCCCAATCCGAACAGCATGGACCCGGTGCCTGCGGCAAACCCGAAGATCAAGACTAGCAGCAAATCATGCCAGGAAGCGCCGTGATAGATGGCCATAAGGTGGGGGATGGTTCCGAAAGCAATTATCCAGGGAAGAAGAATCATGCCGACGGCGGCGTAGACCAGCCAGATGTTTTCCCATCGCCAGGCGGAGGCGCGCTTCATGGGAACGGCGAAGCTGCCGTTCAAGATGGCGCCTATCAAGACCAGCGCAAGGCCCACCGGGATTTGCTCGTGCATGCTCTTGATCCGCCGTGAAAGATCGAGTCCGTCTTCGGCCGCTCGCGCCCGAATCCGCCGCCGCGCCTTATATTGCCGAGGTGCCTGTCACCCGCGCCGTAACAATCTGGAAAGGTTTGACGGAGAAGCTGAAGCCGTGCTCGGACAACGGCAACGCCTCCCGTTTTTGCTCCATGGCATCGCAGTCCCACGCGGACTCGGCTTGGAGCAGGGGAATCCGGACGTTCACTTGACCCGTTTGGCCGGCCACTTCAAGGAAACGTAAGATCATCCCATCCCCATCCTCCGCCAGTTTCCAGGTGACCAAGACGACGTTCGGTTGATCGATCTCTATAAAGCTTCCCTGGTCGGCCGGCAAGGGAGACGGACGCGGAATCGCCTTATCGTTTGAAATAATCTCATCCGTCTCAAGGGGAGTCATTTCCGCGCGCGCAAACCGGCTTAAAGCTTCGGGAGCCAACTCTTGCGCGCTGGTTAAAGCGTAGCGGAATGTAAAGTCGCCGCCCTGCGCCGCGGGCCAATTGGTAAAATAGTAGTTGTTCATAACGTAGGAGAAAATAGTTCCGGTTCGTGCGGTGAAAACCTTTGGCCATTTTCCCCGCACGATGTCTCCCAAACTTATAAGGTGGGCGTCAACCGGAACAATCGCGACGCTCATGCCGCCCTGCTGGGCCTCAACCCAGTGCTGCACTGAAAACCACTCTTTTCCGGCGCCCGGCATCTGGTCGCGGGCGGGATCGACAAAACCGTTCTGAATGTCGTACCGAAAACGCGGGTGGTCCATCATAAAAGGAAAAGCAAAATAGACGCCTTCCTTGGTGTAGACCTTTTTCTTGTGAAGCCGATGGGTGAATCCGATTTTCTTCTGGTTGTCAAACAGAATGATTTCCGTCGAGATTCGCGGCGTATTGAGGGCCGTGCTTTCCAGGCACGCGACTGAGCCGAACGGCTCCTGGGTCATGGACAACAGGCGGCCGCTCGTTGCCAAGTGGATCGTCAGTTCCGGGATCGGGATGGTGGCGCCGAAATGCTGAATGCGATTCGGCCATTTGTCGCCGCCTGTCACGTAAAGGTACTGATCAAAGCGGTAGGGGCTTGAAGTGTTGACAAGCTCCCGGCCCAGCTCCTTGTCAAAAATGCTTTTGACCGCCCCGCTCTCGACGTTCAGGGCGATGCGATAGTAGCGGTTCTCGAGCACCTCACCCGGAATCTTGGAGCATCGGGATGGCGCCTTGGCAGGCGTCAGTTTGTAACACTTGTAACCGACCGGCGGGATATCTTCAGCAAGGAAGCGGACCCGCGTGTACTTCTTGCCGGAGAAGCGGTCTTCAACTGCGACTTCCTGCCGGGTCGCCATGTCCTCTAGCGAGGAACCTTTCGGCAGATCGGCCTGCACCAGGCTGCTCCTCTTCCAGTTGAGCGAATTGAAGACGATCAGCGTCCCTGCTGGATTATTGATGGAATTGGCGATGGCCGCCAGGTTGCGCCGGAGAAGGTAATCGACGCCCATCTTTGCTTCATGTGCAAAGTTGTCCTTCACGGCGATTTGGCTTGTCGATTCCGTCGAGCGCGGGTCTGAAACGCTGGCGTGGAAGGTCCAGGTATGCTCGTCGAGCAGAACCATGTCCCGCCAGACGCGGGCAAGCAAGGCGCGGTCGGGCTGAATGTGGGGATTGACCAGGGCGCTGATGGTCGAAAACTTCTCCGCGGAGAGGGCCCTCTGCTCGGTGGCCCGTTCCATCGCGACGTGGGCGGCATCGGAAGCGTTGCCAAACTCCCAGTATGGCCCGCCATCGCCCCGGACGACGGGGATGGAATCCCCAAACTGCCGGGCGATGCGCTCCATCGGCTCCGCGAAGCCGGAAAACTGCATTTTGGGATAAGCGTAGAGCTTGTTCCACTCCGCCACCATGTCCGCCTGCTGGGGGAAAAGGTCGGTGTTCTCCACTTGCGTGCCATAGATGATAACGGCGTCCGACTTGTATCCGGGGTGGGAATAAGCCTGAAGAAAAATGGGAAGCGAGTCGCGGCCTGCGTCCAAAAAGGGCGGCATCCCGAACATGTACGTCACATGCAGGTAACTGCGCGAGAACCACATCAGGATCCTCGCCCCGTCCGGGCCCTCCCACCAGAAAGGCGACTTCTCATTGAGCCGGCTGTATAGAAGGATGGGGGCATTGTCATTGTCGCTGGCGGCAACAAAATATTTCAGTCCGGCTCCGGCCAGGATGGACGCATACGACCAGGAATAGGAAGGCACATCGGTGATATTGACGTAATCGAAGCCTACGCCGTGTTGGCGGTTGAACTGGAAGCCGGAGTAAAGAGAGCGGATCAAGACTTCCAGGCTGGCGAAGCCGGTCAGGAGGCTGGCTTCCTGGGGAGGGATAAAAATCTTCTTTTCTTTCACAAACTGAATCAGCCGGTCGCGCTCCGCGGGCGTCCGGCCCGCCAGAAATTGCTCAAAGCACCAAAAGCCGTCGGAACTGTAGCGAAAGTCCGGATGGCTGTGGGCCAGTTGCATGGCCTCGTCGAGAACCCGGCTATGCACCTCGGCGACCTTCGCCTGATAGTCCGTGTACCCGACGTCGAGATGCTCGTGAGGGACCACGTAAAGGGTCCACTTTTTCGCAGGGCTGAGGGTGACGGGAAAGTGGTGCGTCTCGCCGCCTATTTTGGTGATGACCTCGGCGGCGGTGTTCGGCGCGAACTCCGGAACGGCAAATTCCGCCCGGACCTCGCCAAACTCCCGATGGGAAGCTATCTCACGGGTGAATTCCCTTCCGCTCAATTTCAGGATCACCTGCCCGCGTTCGAGCGGCCGGTTGCTTCTGACGTAGACGTCCACCAATTCCACGAGAGCCTCTCCGCTCTGGCGGTAGAAAATGGTGGGATCAGCCTCCACGCTGATTCTGTTCTTGTGGAAGGCCGCCTTCCGGTCGAGAACGAGCGCGATGGCGTCATAGTAGATTCCAGACCAGGTAACGTCGTCGCGTTTCGCCGGCTCGTCGATCGCCGTCAGCACCAGCTTGTTGGTTCCTTTCCTCAGGAAAGCCGGCGGGATTTCCGCGATGATGGTGTCGGCGGAGCCGATGGGACCTACAACAATTTCCCCGTCGCCGCCCACATAGTTCAGTTTGGGATGTTGGTAATAGAGCGCGCGGTGGCCATTGATCTCCATCTCAAGCCGGGCTACTCGCGGAGCCTCTACCAGCAGCGAGGCCTTGAGCTTTACGAGGCCCCGGGGAGCTTCCGGAAGATCAAACTGGATCGTATAAGGGTGCGGGACACAACCCGCCCGCCCGCTGGCCGACCCGGGCTGAAACGCCGGCCAATCCTTCTCCGGGTTGCTCTTCCCGATAACATAAACCAGTTCCCCGGCGGGAAAGCGCTGGCCGAAGAGCGGAGGCCCTTCCGTGCCATGATTGAACTCAAGGGACGAATAATCGAACTTTCCGATTTGCCAAAGGATTTCAGCCCCGTCGGAATCACTCGCGTTCTCCGCGCCCTGGGTGTCTTGAGCGCCCAGCGTCAATCCCACGCCCGTAGCGAGACTGCCGGTTATCGACTTGCTGATAAACTGACGGCGGGAAATCTGTTTGTCTTCCATCATCGATCCACTCCGAAGAGGGCTCTGATGTTCCAAGCCATTTCAAAGCCCTGTAGAATTGCCTGAATTTACGGCAGCGGCCGGCGAATCCCCAAGGCGCCACTTCCGCAATCGCGCCGCCGGAATTTCCCTTTTCAATTTCAAACCGGGCCATAACATACACCCGACCGCTTTTGAATGCAATTGTCCGGGCATCGTGGATCGTGCTTGACATGACTTTCTCGCAGGATCACCGTGAGGCAGGCAGAAGTTGTGATCTTATCGAAGTTGAGGTTTTGAAATCCACGTGAGGAGCATCGTGCGCCGATTGCGCTGCTGTTCCGTTCTCGATTGCAGGCTATGGCGCCTACGCTTATGCAAGAGCCGCGGGGCTTCACTTGAATCCTGTTACGATCGGGGCCGCCCTTCTTCTGGGTGGCGCGGCGCTGGGCCTTGTCATCTACGTCGCGGCGTTTATTTCAGCGCCCGCCATGGTGTTTTTCCAGGCGTACGCGATCCGCTTCCTCGGTTCGCGCTACGCCATCCTAGGAGAGCGGTTTCCCTTGACCGAGCCGCCGCCTCTTCCCGCCTGCGCAACGCCTTCCCCGGCAGGCTAGGATTTCAAAGCTCCCGGACGGCTTCCCGGCTTCACCGCCGCGGTTCCCGCCTTGCAAAGGGGACAATTGTCGGGGTCGTAAGTTCCAACCTTCAGCGTGACCAGTGACGCCTTGGGCACGCCAAAGTCCACCTGGCCGCCGCTGCGGTCCACCAGCGAACCCACTCCCACCACTTTCGCGCCCGCGTCCTCCACGCAGTTGATCGTCTCGCGGGTGGATTTGCCCGTTGTGATGACGTCCTCCACCACAATCGTTGGCTCGTCGCGGTCCAGACGAAAACCCCGCCGCAGCGTCATCGCGCCGTTCTGCCGCTCGGTAAAAAGCGCCCGCAGCCCCAGCGCCCGGGCAACTTCATGCGCGACAATCACGCCGCCCAGCGCCGGCGCCACCACCACTGAAGCGCCCAGCCCCATCAGCTTTGGCCCCAGCTCAACGCACAATTCCTCCGCAATGCGGGGATGCTGAAGCACCAGCGCGCACTGGATGTAGCGGTCGCTGTGCAGGCCGGAGGAAAGGATAAAGTGGCCTTCCAGGAGCGCCCGGTGCTCGCGAAAAATGCCCAGAATTTCTGTTTCCGTCATCCACCCTCCCGCAGATTATCTTCGGTGTTTCCGTATCCGATTGCTTTTTGCGTCCGGCGCCGAGCGCCGGAGAACGGCCACTTGTTCCCGATATCGTGCCACGTTGCGCCGGTGTTCCGCAAGGGTTCTGGCAAAAGTGTGGCCGCCGTGGTTGTTGCTGACAAAGTAAAGAAATCGGGTCGCGGCGGGGTGCAACACGGCGCGGATCGAAGCGGCGCCGGGATTGGCGATGGGGCCCGGAGGCAGTCCCGGGTGAAGATAGGTATTGTAAGGAGATTCGGCCTGCAAATCGTTTTCGGTGATGGTCTTTATCGGATGGCCCTCAAGATCGGCGGCGTAAAGCACGGTGGGGTCGCACTGGAGCAGCATTCCCTTCTTCAACCGAAGCTCAAAAACCTGCGCCACGATGGGGCGTTCCGGGCGATCAGGAGTCTCTTTTTCCACCAGCGAAGCAAGCGTCATCACCTGGTGCAAATCCAGGTCCGACCCGGCCAGATCCTTCCGGAAGTCCTCCTTGTATACCTCCCGGAACTGATCGAGCATCCTGGCCGCCACATGCGCCGCCGACGTGCGGTATTCGAACCGGTAGGTGTCCGGGAACAGGTAGCCTTCAAGCGAGGGCGCCTGCGGATCAAGATCGCGGATCGCGGCGGGATCGCTTGTGGCCTCAATAAAATTCTCGGCGGAAACGCCCAGGCGGTTTTCGAGGATTCGCGCGATGTCAAAACGGTTGGAGCCTTCCGGGATGACCACCGTGCGCAAGTACACCTGGCCGCGGATCAGTTTCCGGTAAACGTCCAGCGGGCTGAGCGGCTGGTCAAACAGGTACTCTCCCGCTTCCAGATGGCGGCGCCACCGTCCGGCCCCATAGATCAGCAGGAACGGCCACCGGCGGGCCAGCACGCCCTTCGACGCGAGCAGCCCAGCCACTTGCGGCGCTTGCATGCCCGGCGGAATCTCCACAATCACCTGCCCGGCGTAGCCTTGATAGGGGCGCAGAATTTCCGCCGCGGCGACGGCAATACCCGCGACGATCAGCAGCAGAATGAAGGCCACGGCAAGCTTCTTCACGCGCCGCCCTCGCCTGGCTCTGACCGTCGCAGCTGGTTCGCGCAAAAGTCGAGATAATTCTGCAGCAGCAGCACGGCCGCCACACGGTCCACGGCGCGCTGGCGCTTGCCGATGCTGAGGCCGGCGGAGCGCAACATGCGGTTCGCTTCCACGCTGGTCAGGCGTTCATCCCAAAGCTCCACGGGACACGCCAGGCGAGATCGCAGCTTTTCGGCAAACGCGCCGGCCTTCTCCGACATCGAGGTCGAGCCGCCCGAATGGCTGATGGGATGCCCCACCACCACCTTTTGCACGGCGTACTCCTGGGCGAGCAGGCGAATCTGCTCAACGTCCTTGCGCATATTCACGCGCTCAAGCGTCGCGAGCCCCTGCGCCGTGATTCCCAGTTCGTCGGAAACCGCCAGGCCCATCCGCTTCATTCCAAAATCGATTCCTAAAGTTCTTGCCGGCAAACTTTGCTCTCCGTCATTTATTCTTATCATACACTGCGTCCGGTTTTCGTAGAGACGTTCCGCGGAACACCTCTACCTCTGTCCCCTGTTATTCCAATCCCACCCCCTCATTCCGAGGCAGCGTGGAATCGCGCCTTGCTGGCGTTGAGGATTATCCGATCGCAGCTTGCCTTTCGACATGAAATAGGCTAGTTACGCTCCAATTGCGGCAGGGAGACGGCGGGCGGGGAAGCAGGGAATTCCCGGTTTGTTCTTCGCTTCGTTTTTAGGCCAATCATTTGTTTTCAACAACATAGCTAGCTTCGTTTTAGCTTCGTTTTCGGTTCGTTTTGGCCGTTTTTTCCACAGCCCCCTTTTAGAATCAACAGCTTCCTAG
>JAJYHU010000337.1 GCA_021784615.1 Acidobacteriota bacterium
TGATGCGGATCTTGCGGCGATAGAGTTCACGAGGCTGGTCAACGCCGGCAAACGCCCGGGTGGCGGGAAAACGCTGCATGTCGCGGTCGATATCCTGGCGAAGCTTCCGCTCAAGCGCCGGACGCGAGCAGGGGAAAGATATCAACTTGAGGAAGAGATCGAGGTTCTGGCGATAGTAGCCCAGGATGCTTTGCCGAAGACGCTCTGCCGCCTCCAGGCTGGTGCGCGGCGTGACGTTGGGGTTTCCGTCGCGGTCCGTTCCCACCCAGGAACCGAAGCGGATGGAGGGCCGCTCGCCCACCAGTTGCGGAGCAAAACGGCCGAGTTCCTGATTGAAGCGTTCCCACAAAATGCCCGCCAAGTCGTAAATCGTTCTTTCCAGGAAAACCAGCGAGTTTTCCACCTCAAGTTCCGGCGTCATGGGGCGCTCTCGCACCTCTTCGGTCAGCCAGAGAGCCTCGATCCACGGGTCCACCGATTTCTCGATTGAGTGCTCCGAGGAATCACCGAGGGCTTCAAGCGACCGGCCGATTTCAAGAACGTGGTTGAAGACGCTGCGGCGTTTTGCCTCCGTCGGGTGCGCCGTCAGAACGGGTTCAATGCGCATCGAGCGCAGCAGGCGGGCCAGTTCCGCACTGGGAAGATGGTGACGGGCCGCGGAGGCGAAGGTTCTCCGAAATGACATCGGCGCCCCGGATTCCTGCTTTTCGTAGCCCCGCAGCCGCCGTATTCGCTGCCGTTCCTCGCAGAGATTGACCAAATGGAAAAAGAGGCTGAAGGCGTGCGCGACCTCCGAGGCCCCGCGCAAAGAGAGGCCCCGCACTTCGGCGTCGCATTGTGCCAGCAGGGCGGGATCAGGATTCTGGCGGATTTGTTTCGATAAGTGCCGAAGCGCCTCAATGCTCTCAAAAACTTTTGGGCCGCATTGCTCTTCCACCACCACGCCTAAGCGCGTGGTTAACAACCGAACTTCTCGCCGCAGGTTTTCGTCCATAAAGGCTCGTTATCAGCTTTCAGCAGAATGGGAACTTACGCGGGCACGGCAAGCACGCCTTCCAGGGCCTTGCGCAAGGCGTCCAAATTCGGTTCGACCCTCAACCGCTGGCGGCATTCCTCGACCGAAGAGCGATGCCGCATGACGTAGTCCGTGTCTTTCAACTGATGGCCCGTCAGGACCGCCATGATGTCGGCATGCCGCTCAATCTTTCCGGAGCGGACAAGTTTTCTGACGCCGGCAATTGTTGCCGCAGACGCCGGCTCGCACCCCACTCCATCCTCCGCCAGAACGGACTTGGCTTCAAAGATCTCTTCGTCCGTGACGGACTCGCAAAATCCGCCGGTCCATTCAAGAATTCGCCGCGCTTTTTTCCAGTTGGCCGGGCGCCCAATGCGGATTGCGGTCGCCTCTGTTTCCGGATTTTCGACCGGAAGCAGTTTCTCTGAGCCCGCGGCAAGCGTGCGGAAAAAGGGATTGGCGCCAGCCGCTTGAATCACCACAACGCGCGGCACTTTCTCAATAAAACCGAGTTCTTTGAGTTCCCGCAAGCCCTTGCCGATTGCCGACGCATTCCCCAGATTTCCGCCGGGCACGACGATGTAGTCCGGCGGCCGCCAGGCGCGCTGTTCCAGCATTTCGGCCACAATCGTCTTTTGCCCCTCAATTCGAAACGGGTTGATCGAGTTGACCAGGTAGAAGTTCATCTCCCCGGCGATTTGGCGGAGCAGGGAGAAGGCCTGGTCGAAGGTATCTCCGACTTCGATTACCAGGGCTCCGAAGTCCAGCGCCTGGGCAAGCTTGGCCGCAGAGATTTGGCGATAGGGAACAAACAGGATTGCCCTCATCCCCGCCCGCGCCGCATAGGCGGCCATGGACGATGAGGTGTTTCCGGTTGAAGCGCACGCGACAATGCGCACCCCCAGCGAGGCGGCTCGCGTAATGCAGGCCGTCATTCCGAGGTCTTTGAAGGAACCGGTTGGATTGGTTCCCTGATGCTTGATCGTCAAATGCACCGGCCCGGCCCACCAGCCCGCACGCCGGGTTCCCACCAGCGGAGTGGAACCTTCCGAGAGCGAAATGATGCGGTCGTCCGGGCCCACAAAGGGCAGCAACTCGCGGAAGCGCCACACGCCGCTGCGGTCAACCGGCTCGCCGCTCAACCGGCGTTGGTGCCACGCGAAACGCAGGCTCTCGGGGTCAAAAGGATCGAATTCGTATTTGACTTCGAGCAAGCCCCCGCAATAGGCGCACAGGTGCGCGTCTTTTTTGGATTCCTGCCTGCGGCCGCAAGCTTCCTCAATGCATTGGGAAAAAGCTGATGCCATCTTTAAGTCTCAATCGCTCCGGAGATTCTTTCTGGACGCGCTATAAATGAAATTCTTCATGGACCGCCTCGACCGCAGCCTTCATGTCCGAAGCCTTCACGGCAAAGGAGATGCTGAGTTCGGACGATCCCTGGGCAATCGCGATGATGTTGATTCCTTGCCGGCCCAATGCGCCAAAAGCGTTCCCGGCGATGCCGGGAGTTCCCTTCATATGCTCGCCGACCATCACCACGACGGCGATCTTGGGCATGACTTCCAGCACGCCGACGTAATCGTGCAGCATCTCGAGCTCAAAGATTTTCTCGAGGCGCGCCTTCACCCGCGGAAAATCGCCGTGGTGGATGGCAAAGGACAAGACGTTGTCCGCCGACGACTGGGTTACCGTCAGGGTGGAAACATCCTCCAACGCCAAACCCTCAAAAACCCGCGCGGCCAGTTGCGGAAAGGTCAGAGTATTTTTGCTGCTCATGGTAATCAAGTCGGCGTCTTTGACGGACGTGATGGCCTTGACGCCGCTCTGGCCGTTTGCCGGGGATGCGACGATTTTGGTTCCGGGGCAGGAAGGATTAAAGCTGTTCTTGATCCAGACCGGAATCCGCTTGTTCATGACGGGCTGAATCGTCTTGGGATGCAAAACCTTCGCTCCGAAGAAAGAGAGTTCAATCGCTTCCCGGTAAGATATCTCAGGAAGGATTCGCGCCTCCGGCACCAGGCGCGGATCGGCCGTCATCACGCCGTCAACATCGGTCCAAATCCAGACCTCATCCGCGTCAAGCGCCGCCGCCAGGATGGTTGCGCTGTAATCTGAGCCGCCGCGTCCGAGCGTCGTGCAGAGGCCCTCGCTGGTGGCGCCGCGAAAGCCCGTGACAACCGGAACGACGTTGTGGCGCCGGAGGCCCGAAAGCCGCTCTCGGGCTTTGGCGTTCGTTTCCTCAAATAGTGGCGACGCGTTGCCGAAGTTGTCGTTGGTAACGATCAGTTCCGTCGCGTCCACGGCCTCCGCTTTCAACCCGCGCGACCGCAGAATCGCAGCCACCAGCGTCGAGGACATCACTTCGCCAAGGCTTGAGAGCGTGTCCATGCCCCGGGGCGTAACTTCCCTCACCAGCGTAAAGCCCGAACACAAATCCTCAAAATGCTTCATTTGCTCCGCCAGGCGCGGCAGAATGCCGGCCTGCTCGCTTGCGGAGAGCAACTGGTCGGCAACCTCGCGGTGCCGGTGGGCAAGTTCCTGGCGGGAGCCTTTCCACTGTTTCTCGACGCCCAGGCTGGCCTGCGTCGCGGAGCGGACCAGCATATCCGTCACGCCCGCCATGGCGGAAACCACAACCAGCAGGTCGGCCCGCTGAGCGTTTTCCTGCAAAATCTCCGCAACCTTTTGCATCCGCTCGGCATTGCCCAGGGAAGTCCCTCCGAACTTCATCACGATCAGAGGACGCCGGGTGTTGCTTGAGCTTTGAATGTCTTTGACCATTTTTTCAACCCGCAAATTGACAGAGATTCCCTCCAAAGTCGCACGGAGGCTTGAGTTTCTCCAAGCCTCTATCGTTTTTTCGACTTCGTGGGAACTTCATTGCCAGACTGAGAGGCTTTCGTTGATTCTTGAACAACTTGTAAAAACACCTTGGCAGGTAAAGACAGATAACGATCCCGGCGGTAGATCAACCCCAGCTCCCGGTAAATTTTCTGGCCTTCCAGGGGAATCAACTTGAGCACGCCCGCCGCCACTTCCGGCTGGGCGTACTCCCGGTTGATGAGGGAAATGCCCAAACCCGCGCCCACAAACTTCTTCTGTGTTTCAACGCTGGCGAGCTCCATCGAGATCTGCAGATGGCTGCGGTAATCGCGCAACAAGCGGTCGATGACAACGCGAGTATGTCCCGTCTTGGGCAGGATCAGGGGATGCTGAGCGACTTCCTCGACGGTCACGCTCCGGTTTTTGGCCAACGGATGATTCTTGGGCACCACCACCTGGACCTCGTCGCGGAAAACCGGCAGGATTTCGATGTTGTTGGCCGTTTGCGGCAGCGTCACGATGCCCATATCCACCGCGCCCTCTTGAACTTTCTGGAGAATCTTGTGGCTGAAATTCCGGTAGATGCTGATCTGAACGAGCGGGTAGAGCTGGCGAAACCGGGCGAAAGTCTTGGGCAGAACGTAGAGGCACGTAGCCTCGTTTGCCCCGATGTAAAGCTTGCCTCGGGGCGTCTGGTTCAGCTCCGCGATGGCTTGGAGAGCTTCCTTCTGGAGTTCCAGGAGCTTCTCGGCGTACCGCAGCAGAATCTCGCCCGCAGGAGTCAGCAGAACCTTTTTCCCGCTCCGGTCAAAGAGCTTTTCGCCGCATTCCTGCTCGAGCAATCGCACCTGGGCGCTGATCGCCGGTTGAGTGCGATAGATCTTCTCAGCCGCGCGGGAAAAGCTCTGCAGCCGGGCGACTTCAAGAAAGCTGGCGAGTTGGTCGTAATCCATGGTGGAAAGCACCCATATGAAATAAGTATTATATCCTACACTATTTACGGCAGCTTCGGGGCAAAATGCGGCTTTGCCCCTTGCGAAGGCGGCCGCACAACCCTTTAAGCGCTCGATCATCCCAAGGCAAAGCTCCCTTTGTAAGTTTCGGGGATTTCGAACGCCTCTTGTCGGGAAGGGAATGCCCAGAATTTGACTTCTCCGCCGAAGCCTGCCTAACATTCCCTGAGAGGCTGAAATGTTCCAGCGGCGAGAGCGCATGGCGGCCGGGTGCGCACTGATTTTTGTCTTTTGCGTTTTAGGGCTGGCGCCGCGCCTTGCCGCGCAAGACGCGGAGCAGAATCTCATCCAGCAGATTGGCATGGAAATCGGCGCCGGGCGGCTTGATGCGGCATTAGCCCACGCGCGCCAAGGGATTGCGGAATACCCAGGGTCCGCGATTCTGATGCACTTGCTGGGCGTGGCTGAATCGAAAAAGGGACTCCAGGACGAAGCCCGCCAGAGTTTTTTGAGCGCCATCCGCATTGACCCCACATTTCCCCAGAACTATTACGATCTTGCCGTTCTGGATATGCAATCAAGCCGTTACGATGAGGCGAGGAACATGCTCGAGACGTACATCCGCGTCGACCCTGAAAACGGCAAAGCGCATCTGCTGCTGGGAATGGCATACCAGAAGCAGAAAGATGACCGCCAAGCCTTAAACGAATTCAAGCAGGCCGTGGCGCTTTCCCCCGATCTGCCCTTGGCGCACTATTATCTGGCCACTGAATACGAAAAACTGGGAAACGCCAAAGCCGCCGTTGAAGAGTTGAAAGAGGAACTTAAGGCGAACCCTCGTTTCTACGATGCCTACTGGCAGGCGGGAAATCTTGCGCTCTCCATCAATGACTTCAAGTCGGCCGAAACTTTCTTTCGGCAGGGGGTCGCGCTCAGGCCGCTGCATTACGAGGCCTACTACGGATTGGCAAAGCTCTTTGTGGCGCGCCAGGAATTGCCCCAGGCCGCTTCGCAGCTTGAAACGGTGATCGCCCTCGAACCCCGGGACATCGCCGCCCATGCCTTGCTTGCCCGCGTCTATGAAAAAATGGGGAAAACGATGGAGGCAAAGCGCGAAGATTTGGTGGTTGAAACGCTGCGCGGCGAGAATGAAGCCAGCCACTGAATGTTGCTTGGCCGGGCTCGCGGCGGGCGTTGCAAGCCAGGCAGCTTTTTTGCCGCCAGGATGCAAAGAACTCGAGGCTCGCGATCTCGATCGGCGCGAGCCGGGATTCGCACTCCTGTCATCGGCGCACTGAACAAATGCTAAAGGCGACACGAGAAATGATCCTCCTCTTGGGCCGAAGCCGGAAGCAGCGTTCCTGCCTGCTGGTTGCTTTTCTACTCTTCTTTTTTGCCCCTCCGCTCAGGGCTGGCGAGTTCCGCCAGGTGTCGCATTACTCCGTGCGCCTCTTTTCCTTTGGAACCTTCACCATGGACGTCAGGACCGGAGACATTCAGATCGCGGGATGGGATGATCCCCACGTCGAGATTGAAGCGGAAAAGGTGGTGGAGGCAGGGTCCGAGCGCAAGGCTTTGTCCCAATACCAGCGCGTCCGGATCCTTCTCGATGGCCGCGACAAGCAAGTCAGCTTGCGCACCGTCTATCCGCCCCGCAGGCTGTGGCGGCCCTTTCGCGGAGAATCCAAACTTTCCGTCGACTTTCACATCCACATGCCTTATGACGCCAACCTGGTTCTCAAGTGCGTGGACGGCGACGTTTGGGTGCGGGGAATTATCGGCCAGGAAAACCTGATGATCAATTATGGAGACGTCGAGGTTGACGTCCCCTCGATTGCCCGGCTGCAATCTCTTCAAGCCAAGACGTGGCTCGGAAACGTCCAAAGCGATATCCATGGAGAAGACAGCGCGGGTTTCAGGCAGAAGGTTCTTTTCTGGAATCCCAACGGCACTCAGAACATCCGGGTCAAGGTGCACATGGGCGGCATTTATATTTTCCAGTTTGGCGAATGAGCTGCTCTTCGCGGCGGCCTTATAGATCCTTCGGGCCGTCGAAGGGTTTCTCCGAGATTCCCTCATCGCATCCATAAAATCCTTCAGCGCAGCCGGTAGACGAGAATGCCGCCTGCGAGCATCATCGCTGCAGAGTAGCCAAAGGCAATGCCCGGAGAAAATGCGGTCCACAATCCGCCGACCAGCCCGCTCGCCACAACGTCCCCGATTCCGTTGACCGCGCCAAGGACGCCATAGGCCGTCCCTCGCGCTTCCGGTTCCACCAAATCCGCCGTGATGGAGCCTTCCAGGGCTTCCTCGAAGGCAACATAGAAGCCTCCCAGGGCAAACAACGACAACAGATAAGGAATCGTCGAAAGATGCCAAACAAACGCCGCCGCAAAGCCCAGCGCGGTGAGCGCTCCGGACAGATACCCGAGCGCCAGCAGGCCTCGCCGGCCCAGCCGGTCGGATATGGCGCCTACGGGATAAGACGCGCCCGCATAGACCACGTTGTGCCCCACATAGAGCAGCGCCGCGGTTCTGGCGGCGTGAGAGATGCCGCGGCCTGGAACCAGCAATTCAGTGGCGGCAAGGATCATCAGCGTGTGGGCGAAATCGCCCATTCCGAAAACGCCTACGCCCACCAAAAAACGCCGGAAATCGCCGGGCAGGTTCTTGATGGATGTAAGAAACTTGGCTTTTGTTCGGCGTCCCGGAAATTCGCGCACCAAGCCGGCAAACGTGATTCCTGCGGCAAAGCCCGGGATCAACGTCAGCAGGAATATCATGCGGAAGGATGAAGAAGGTTCACTTGCGCTTGGATGGAGATACCCGAGCAAAGCGACGGCGATCAGCGGACCGATGATGGCTCCCACCGTGTCTCCGGCGCGCTCGAAGCCAAAAGCCTTGCCTCGTGATTCCGCCGGCACGGAATCCGCCAAAATGGCGTTGCGGGCCGGAGTGCGAATTCCGCGGCCGAACCAGCCCGCCACGCGCCCCGCAAGGACCAGCGGCCAGCCGTATGCGAAGGCGAAAACGGCCGTAGAGCCGCCCGTCAGAAAATACCCTCCTACTGCAATAGGCTTCCGGCGTCCAGTGCGGTCCGCAAGCCATCCGGAAGCCAGCTTCACAAAGCTGGCTACTCCGTCCGCAACGCCTTCAATCAGGCCCAGGGCAGCTGCTGAAACGCCCATCGCCGCGAGAAAGCCGGGAAGGATTGCCGTTCCCATCTCATGGCTCAGATCGGACAGTAGGCTGGTTGTCCCCAATCCCACAACGGTGCGGTTGAGCCACCGGCCCTGGCCTTCTTTAAGAGTTTTGGGAGAAGTCGTCATCTTGGGTCTGCGCGTTCAAAGGTCGGCAAAACGCCTTGGCAATGCGGAGAGCCATTATCCGTCATTCGAACCCTCGCGGACCGGAGCGGGCGGGCAATGTTTTTCCGAATCGTCAGCCAGGACTCGGTTGGCCGCGCCCAGGGCCTTTGCCAGGTCGCGGAGGCATCCTTGAAGATAAGCGGCGAGCGGATCAGGGACGGCCCCGTATCCTTTGAGATAACGGGGATGCAGTTCTTCGACGTTGGTCATCATCGCTGCCAGCAGCGCCATCGCTTCCCGCTTGACGTTCTGTTGGTGGTGTTCCAACTCCAATTCGGTTTTGATCCGGCCAATCCTGGCATGAAAAGCGCGGAGCGCGCTCTCAAGTTTTTCAGCCTTTTCAGGCGGCAAGGCGGGCCGGGACGTGAATGCGGACTCGACCGGGCGGAGCAATTCGAGAAGCTGGAGGCCGTAATCTTCCAGCAATCGCAGCCGAACCGAGAGGACTCGCCGATGATTCGGATTTATCTTTGAAGCCAGCCGGGATTTTCCGGGCTCCATGGCGCACCTCGCTTTCGTTTCGGGGAGCGGAAGCTTATTGTCCGGAGCGATAGAGGATCACCCGGACTTTCTCCAGGGTGATCAGGCCGCCGCCCACCATGGCGTCCAGTTTGGGCAGAACCTGCTCGATCCGGTCGGAGTATTCCACCGATTCAATCACGATGGGCAAGTCCTGCGAGAGCCGCAAAATGTTGGTGGTGTGATAGAGGCCCTGCCCGCGGCTGTTCGACCCATAACCGCCCACGCCTCGCAAAACGGTTGCTCCGCAAAAACCTTCGTGGCGCAGCAACTCCACGATGGCCTGGTAGAGCGGCTTGTTTTGCCATCGGTCGGATTCGCCGATGTGGATTCGCATCAGGGTCCGTTCTCCCTCAAAGCGCTTGTGTTCCATTGCGTCCTCCTACACGTAGCCGGCCAAATGCATTCCGGCGGCGGTCAGCAGACATCCTCCCGCAACGCTTACGCTGATGTAAACGGCGGCCCGCAGCCAGTCTCCATCTTCAAACATCCGGGCGCTTTCCAGACTAAAGGTGGAAAAAGTGGTGAAAGCTCCAAAAAACCCCACCGTTATTCCAACGCGCCAGTCGGGAGGAATTGAAATGTGCTGGAGGGCGAATTCACTGACCCCGCCCAGCAGAAAGCATCCCACAAGATTTACGCACA
>JAJYHU010000080.1 GCA_021784615.1 Acidobacteriota bacterium
ACGACGAAAAAAGCCAGTATATATCGGGAACCGACACTTGTACAGACCCGGAGGGATCAGAGAAAGTTTTTGTCACTTGTTCGCGCTTACGCGGGTGCCCAGGGGCGAGCGCAGTCGCAGCCGCGAGCACAGGGCCGGCATGGCCGGCAGTTTGTGCAAACCGCGCGGAACGCCGCGAAACTTCCGCCGCCATCAGATGAACGGATAGCGCGGAGAGCCGGGAAGATGCAGCAGCCGGGTGAGCTTCTCCTTGACAACCCCGAAGGCCTCCTGCGGAGTATTCACGAAGCGGATTAACTTCATTTCCTCGCGGCTGACGGTTCCCGCCTCCGCCAGCCAGTCAAAGTTCAGCACCTTCTTCCAGTACTTTGAACCATATAGCAGCAACGTGCAGCGGTGTCCCATTTTGTGCGTCTGGATCAGGGTGAGAAATTCCCACATTTCGTCCATGGTGCCGAATCCGCCGGGGAAAACGATGACGGCGCGGGAGGGCTGGGCAAACCAAAGCTTGCGCATAAAAAAGTAGCGGAACATGAAGTTCAGCTCGGGAGTGATATAAGGATTGGGGCTCTGCTCCATGGGCAGCTTGATGTTGAAGCCGATGGTCACGCCGCCGGCTTCTGAAGCTCCGCGGTTCGCGGCTTCCATAATGCCCGGCCCGCCTCCTGAGCAGACCACCAGAAAATGGCTGCCGTTCTTCAATCCCAGCGACCATTCGGTGATCAGCCGGGCCAGCTCCCGCGCCTCCTCATAGTATTGGGACATTTGGAGCGCCATGCGCGCGTCGCGCAACGCCTGTTGGGTGGGCGAGGCGTTGCGCGATTTCTTTGCGGCCAGAAGCAGCCGCAGCCGGCCGCGAGCTTCGGCCCGGGGAATGACGCGGGCGGACCCGAAAAAGACCACGGTGTTCTGCACTCCCGCGCGACGAAGGCGCACTTGCGGCTCCAGGTATTCAGCGGCAATGCGCAGCGTGCGCGCGTCGGCGCTCTCCATAAAGCGCTCGTTGCGGTAAGCGACTTCGATCTTTCGGGATGACGGCCGGTATTTCGGTCGGCTCATAAACCCTCTCTCAAGAAAACAGCGATTCCGTCAACTCCATGAGCATAACAAACCGCGCGGCCAATTGGGGCAGGGAATCGATCGAGAAATTCATCCGAAAGGCAAGGTAGATTGCGGATTCCCGCGGGATTTCATGAAGTGTCCACTGTTCTGTGCCTACCAGTGGCAGAAGCAAAGGGCTCCCCAAAATTTTCGTTCTCAAGTTTGGACCGGGTCAAGTATACAACGCGAAGTCCGGCTACGAACCATTCGGGCCGAGCCCTGCAACCAGCGGAGTTCCTGAAGGCTGATAGGGCTGTTCTTTTTATGTGCTAATGCGCGCTTTTCGCTGGAAGATTCCCCTCGGCTTATTGCGAACACCCAGTGACGGGCGTCACTGCGCGGGAAGGAAGAATGACCGTTGATAAGGGTACGCGCCCAGGCAGGTTTGGGAACAGTCGGTTCTGCCCGCGTAACCCGCCCAGCCAGCGCTCATGTACGCCAAGAATGAAGTCAGCCCGTCCAAGGAGGCAACATGTCTCAATTTACACGCCGGGATTTTATTCGCCGCGGCGCCACGGGCGCCGCAGGTCTCAGCTTGTTGATGAACGGCAAACGGGTGGCCGCCGAACCCGCTGCGCCCATGCCCAAGCCCGCCAGCCCAAACGATCGGGTGAACGTGGGGTTTATCGGTTTCGGCATCCGGGGCAATATCCTTATGGAAAATACCCGGAAAACGGGCCAGGCCAATCTGGTGGAGGTCTGCGACTGCTACCAGGGGCACCTGGAACGCGCCAAAGAGCGAACCGAAGGGAAAATTGCCGTCAACTTTGCCCAATATCAGAAACTGCTGGACCGCAAGGACATTGACGCCGTGGTGATTGCCACCCCCGACCATTGGCACAAGGCGATCTTTCTGGATGCGATGGCGGCGGGGAAAGACGTCTATATCGAAAAGCCCATGACCCATAAGATTGCGGATGGCCATGCCATGATTGAGGCGGCGCGGCGAGCCAAGCGCATGGTGCAGGTGGGCAGCCAGTGGGTTTCTTCCGCCCAGAACCAGAAGGCCAAAAAGATGATCGCGGCAGGCGAACTGGGAAAGGTGACGAAAGTTGTCGCGGCCTACAATCGAAACAGCTCGACCGGAGCCTGGAACTACCCCATTCCGCCCAACCTGCGCAACGGAGTGAATTTCAACTGGACGGAGTGGCTGGGCCCGGCTCCGCAGCGCGACTATGACCCGGCGCGGGTCTTCCGCTATCGCAAGTACTGGGATTACTCAGGCGGAATTTCCACCGACCTGTTTGTGCACCTGATTAATTCCATCCATTACATTATGGGCGCCACGATGCCCTCAAGCGTGGTTTCCACGGGCGGCATTCTCTATCGCCACGACGGCCGCGAAGTTCCCGACACTCTGGACGCGCTGTTTGAGTATCCCGAGGGGTTCCACGTGACGATGTCCTCCACTTTCAACAGCCAGAGCGCGACCGGCCAGGGCATCCAGTTCCTGGGAACCAACGGCTCGCTTACGCTGCTGCTGGGCAAACCGTTCCTGCACTTTGCCGGCGAGTCCCACGCGGAAGGCTATCATTACTCGATTGATAGCTGGCCCGTGGCGCTGCAGGAGCAGTTTATGAACGAGGGCGACCACCGCGCGGAGGTTGTGCGGAAGCCTCCTGCGCCGGAAGAGCTTGCAACCGAAGACAGCATGGACTCGACCGCGCTCCATCTGGCGGAGTTTTTTGACTCGGTGCGCACACGAAAGCGAACCGGAGAGGACGCGGAAGTGGGGCACCGGTCCGCCGCCGCCGGACACATGGTGAATCTATCCTACGTCGCCGGGAAAAAAGTGATTTGGGACGCCGGGAGCGGAACAGCGCTCATCTAACAGTTTTCCGAACCGCATTTGCCGCCCCGCTGAACGAAGCCTGCCGCTGTCACGGGATTCGTATGCCATTGCCCTGCCTTCAATGCCGGATATCGGCGCGGCGGTCGCGTTTATCGCGCCGAATGTCCTTGGTGTCGCGCCGGATGTCCCGGCGGTCTTGACGCATATCGCGCGGGTTGGAGTTGGGATTGCGCTTGTCAGCGCGCAGGTCGCGCTTGTCCCGGCGGATGTCACGCGTGTCGTGGCGAACATCGCGCCGCGCTCCCTGCGCCCGCGGCGGCAGCGCCAGCATGAAGGCACCCAAAAGCCCGAATACGGCCGAGATCATGACCCCGCGAAAAAGCTGCCGCTATTCTTGTGCAATGGATTCTGCATGGTTCATCCTCCTCAGGCGAATTACCTTCTTCCGGCGGATAAACCCTTAGGCCGGGAAAAAGTTGCGTGAGCGCTTGATTTGGGGTGCAGCTTCCTGCGTGGTTATTGAACGGAAATTCCCTTCGTAGGTTTTGACAGCGGGTGGTGAGCCGGCTGGGACTCGAACCCAGAACCCTTGCCTTAAAAGGGCAATGCTCTACCACTTGAGCTACCGGCCCGCAAATGATTTACGTTACACCAGTCTTCCTCCAAGCGTAAATGGCAAAAATCGGAAGCCTGATGAATGATATATTCATAATGAGGTAAAAGCGTTCGTTCCTTGCACTTGCTGCGGGCGGCAAAGGGACTGCTGTGGAGAGGAGTATTGATAACATGGAGAAGACTGACCAAGAGAAATCACCGATTGAATATCTTAAGTCCGTTGACACGCCAACCATCTCAAACGCGATTGAAATGTTGAAGCTGCGGCCCCGGAGCGACGGCTTTACACCTCTTCAGGTCCGGTGTCTTTTCCCGGAGATGGGCGTCCTGTGCGGTTACGCGGTGACGGCGCAGGTGGAAACGGTAACTCTTGGAGCCAAAGCAGAGGAGGAACGTTTCGTCGAGTTGTTTGAGGCGGTGGAAAAATCTCCCAAGCCCGCCGTCATCGCGTTCCAGGAGATTGGAGGCAATACCGACTGTGCCGTGCACAGCGGAGAAGTGATGGCGACCATCTTCAGCCGGCTGGGCGGCATCGGCCTGGTTTCCGACTGCGCCGTGCGAGACATCCCGGAGGTGCGGGCCATGGGTTTCCACTACTTTGCGCGCGGAGTGGCCGCGAGCCACGCCAGTTTCCGCATTGTGCGAGTGGGCGTGCCGGTCCAGATTTGCGGGATGGCCATCCAACCCCAGGATATCCTGCACGGGGATCAGAACGGCTTGATCCAGATTCCCGCTGAGGCCCTCAAAGGCTTGCCTGCGGCCGTGGACGCCATCCGCACAAGCGAACGCCGGTTGATGGATTTCACAAAGAATGCTGACTTTACCGCCAGCCAGCTTCGCGGGCGTTTTCTCCACTAAGGAGAAACAGGCCTGAATCAGCACCTGCTTTGGTTTCGGCACGGCGCGGGCGCGTACGTTGACAAGGATTCAAACGAAGGCATAGCATAAAAGGTTTCGGCGCCAAGGGGGCGTTTCTTCTGAAGGCCGGCGGGCGGCCGGAATGGTATTTGCATGCGACAAGCATATCTGGATTGCTCTTCGGGGATTAGCGGCGACATGTTCCTTGCGGCTCTGCTCGACGCCGGAGTGGAACTCGACCGCCTCAAGGAGGAGCTTGCAAAGCTCCCTCTGGGACCCTACGAATTCAGGCAAAGCCGCGTGATGCGCCGGGGCATCGCAGGCAATCACGTTGAAATCGAAGCGCCCGGCAAACAGCCCCACCGGCATCTCAGCAACATCGAAGCGTTGATCGGCGGCGCGCCAATCCCTGAACCGGCAAAGCAGACGGCGCTCCAAATCTTTCGCCGCCTCGGCGAAGTTGAAGCCCGGCTCCATAACGTGAGCGTCGAGAAGATTCATTTCCACGAAGTGGGAGCGGTGGATGCAATTCTGGACATTGCGGGAGTCTCTCTAGGTTTCAATATGCTGGGCAATCCGCGGCTGCTCTGCTCGCCTTTGAACGTGGGGAGCGGGCGCGTGGAGGCCGCGCACGGCTCATTGCCCGTTCCGGCGCCGGCCACGGCGGAATTGCTGCGGGGCGTGCCGATTTACTCTTCCGGCGTGGAAAGCGAACTGGTTACGCCTACGGGTGCCGCGCTGGTCACCGCATTGGCCTCGGGTTTCGGGCCGATGCCGGCAATGAAAGTTGAAAAGATCGGTTATGGCGCGGGAACAAAAGATTTCCCTTCCCATCCCAACCTTGCCCGGCTTTTTGTGGGCGAGAGCGTGGAAGTTGCAGCGCGCGAACCCGGCGCCGCGGGCGATGAAACCGTCTCCGTGATTGAAGCAAACGTGGATGACATGAGCCCGCAACTCTACGGGTACCTGGTGGAGAAGGCGCTCGCCGCGGGAGCGCTTGATATAACGTGCGCTTCCGTGCAGATGAAGAAGAACCGTCCGGGGCTGCTGCTCACCATTCTGTCGAAGCTGGAAGCCTGTGACGCGCTCGCCGATCTTCTGTTCGAGCAGTCGACCACCATCGGTTTGCGGATTTATGAGGCGCGGCGGATGGTCCTCGATCGCGAGGTGGTAACGGTTGAAACGCCTTACGGGCCGGTGCGGGTCAAGGTTGCCAGGCGCAACGGGAAGGAAGTCAACGCCGCGCCGGAATTTGACGATTGCCGGCGGCTGGCCGAAGAAGAATCCGTGCCGCTCAAGCAGGTGATGATCGCGGCGCAGGCGGCCTATCTGAAATTGAGTCATTGAATGAATGAACCCATGGAAAAATTTTATCTGACAACGCCAATTTACTACCCGAACGCGCGGCCCCACGTGGGCTCGGCGTACACCACCATCGTCTGCGACGTGATTGCGCGGTACAAGCGCATGTGCGGGTACGACGTGGCGTTCCTGACCGGCACGGACGAGCACGGAGAAAAGCTCCAGCGCGCGGCGGAAGCGGCGGGGATCCCGGTGGAAAAGTTCGTAGCCGAGAAGCGCGAGCTGTTCAAGGAACTGTGGCGCAAACTGGGGATCAGCGAGTACAAGTTTGTCCACACCTCGCAGAACGAGGCCCATAAGGCCTCTGTCCAATGGATGATCAGGCGCGCCGCGAAGGCCGGATACATCGATAAGAAGAAGTACGAAGGCCGCTACTGCATCCACGACGAGCGATACGTTTCCGACAACGCTGAACCTGTCGACTGCGACATCTGCGGAAGGCCCGCGGAGCTCATCAGCGAAGAGAATTATTTTTTCAAGCTCTCAGCGTTTGGCGGCAGCGACGGCCCGCTGATGAGGCTTTATCGGGACAATCCCAACTTTGTGCTGCCTGATTTCCGCATGAACGAGGTCAAAAGCTTTGTCGAGGGCGGCCTGCGGGATATTTCCATCAGCCGCAGGCGTCTCAAGTGGGGCATTCCCTGGCCCGACGATCCCGAGGAGGTCGTGTACGTCTGGTACGACGCGCTGACCAGCTACCTGACCGGCATCGGCTTCCGCGGCGAAGAGCAAAGCGAGGATTTTAAGAAATACTGGATGGGCGCCGAGGGTCCCTCGGAAGTCGTCCATATGATCGGCAAAGACATTCTCCGCTTCCACGCCGTCTATTGGCCGGCGTTTTTGCTGGCCGCCGGGCTCCCGCTGCCTAAAACCATATTCGCTCACGGCTGGATCTATTACGAGCAGGACAAGATGTCGAAGTCCAAGGGCAATGTGGTCTACCCCGAGCCGATTGTGGACGCGCTCGAATCTTTCGGCGCGCCCGGCAACGACGCCTTGCGCTATTACCTGCTCCGCGACACACCCTTCGGCCAGGACGCGAGCTTTTCCTACGAGGGGTTGATTCAGCGATACAACTCGGATTTGGCGAATGACCTGGGGAACTTGGCAAGCCGGACTCTGACGATGATCGGTGGTCGTAGCCTGGGCGGAAAGATCCCGAAGTCAAGCGGGCAATTAGGAGACGATGCCATCCTCGGCATTGACAGGTCGGCGGATATTGGAGAAGCAGCTCAAAGAGCCCTGGCGAATTATCGGGGGAGGCTTGCAGCGTCTGATTTCTCGCGTGGGATCGAAGCCCTCTGGAAGTTTATTTCAGTCGTAAACAAGTATCTTGTCGACACAAGTCCTTGGGCCATAACGATAACCCGCATATTGAACCCCGTAACGGGGAACTGGGAAGACGCCGATGACCCTGCAGCGAGTGACCGAAACACGATTCTTTATGTGGTGGCCGAGGCTCTCCGCTTTATTGCTGTAATGGCATATCCGCTGGTTCCGACGAGCGCAGAGAGATTGTGGAAACAACTGGGCTGCGAAGGCGACATCAAAGATCAGAAATTTGATGATTTGAAATGGCAAAGCCTAAAGCCCGGCATCAAAGTCGGCAAGCCCGAGCCGATCTTCCCGCGCCTTGACAAGGCCGTGACGCTGGCAAAGCTTCACGAAATGGCCGAGGCGGACCGCAACCAAGCAGCGCCTAAAAAGGAGAAGATTTCCGTGGAAACACCAGAAAAGCCCGCAAGCAGCGAAGCAGTTCCCGCGCCGACGTTACCTGCGCCCGCGGCGGCTCCCACCGCGCCCGCCGCAACACCGGCAAGCGACAAAATCTCGATCGACGATTTTGCCAAAGTGGAGATGCGCGTGGGTGAAGTGCTTTCCGCCGAAGCGGTGCCCAACGCGACCAAGCTCCTAAAGCTGCAAGTGGATATCGGCACGGAAGTCCGGCAGGTTTGCGCGGGCATCGCCGAATACTACCAGCCTGAGCAATTGATCGGCATGAAGGTGGTGATTGTAACCAACCTTCAGCCGCGCAAGCTTCGCGGCGTGGAATCGAACGGCATGGTGGTTGCCGCTTCGGCCGGCGACGGAGGCCGTCCGGTGCTGGTCACTTTCAAGGAAGACGTGCCCAAGGGCGCGAGGCTCAGGTGATTGAGCCATTGATTCATTGATCGATTGATTCAATCAACGCGTCAGTCAATCAGCCAATGAGCCAATCACCAATGAACCAATTCCTTGTCGATTCCCACTGCCACCTGGATGACGCGCAGTTTGACGCCGACCGCGAAGAAGTCATCGAGCAAGCCTGGGCGCAGGGCCTGCGCTGGCTCGTGACGGTGGGTGGAGGGAGCGGCCCGGACGATCTTGCCGTGGGTCTTTCCATTGCGGCGCGCTACGACTGGATTTATACGAGCGCGGGAATCCACCCGCATGAAGCGCAGCGGGCTGAAAAAGAGCACCTCGACAGGCTCCGCCAAGCCGCGAGCGAGCCCAAAGTGATTGCGGTGGGCGAAATCGGTTTGGACTATTACTACGGCCATTCGCCGCGTGACGTCCAAAAGCAGGTTTTTGCGAACCAGTTGGAAATTGCCGAGGAAGCAAAACTGCCGGTGATTATCCATTGCCGGGATGCCTGGGCGGATTTAAAGGAAATTGTTGGCAGCCATTGCGCCTCCCGCGGCTTGCGGGGTATTCTTCACTGTTTCACGGGGAGCCGCGAGGACGCTTTCACGTTTCTGGACTGGGGATTTCTCATTTCCTTCGCGGGAAACGTCACATTCAAGAAGGCGGACCCTGTCCGCGCCGTGGCGGCAGAAATTCCGCTCAACCGCATGCTTGCGGAAACTGACAGCCCTTACTTGGCGCCCGTGCCGAACCGCGGCAAGCGCAATCAGCCGGCTTATGTGCGCGAAGTCACCCGGCAGCTCGCCGATCTTCGCCACCTGAGCCTGGAAGAAATGGGCGCACTGACAACAAAGAACTTTGAGGATTTTTTCGGTCTAAAGTGAAGATTAGTCCCGGCGGTCGCGGCCCCAGGGCCGCAAGGAGAGGCTTTTCTTCGGGGAGCTTTTGTGGGAGGATGAGACATCGATATAGCGGCTTGGACACTTCAACACCTGATGACATTCGGCTCGACCAGAGGATAAAAGTGGCAGGGGAGAATCGACGCTTGGAGACTACCAGACTTCTGACAACCAAAGAAGTGTTTGACTTGGTTCGAGAAGACATGGAGCGGGTGGAAGCCGAGTTCTGCCAGCAAAGCGCTTCCAGCATCCCGCTGATCACGGAAATCGGCCAATATCTCCAGGTAAGCGGGGGCAAGCGGCTGAGGCCGGTCCTCGTCCTGCTGGCCTCAAAACTGTGCGCTTATGAAGGCTCGCCGGCCATTCGACTGGGCGCCGCCTTTGAGATGATTCACACCGCCACGCTGGTGCATGACGACGTTATTGACAAGGCGGAAACGCGGCGGGGCCGTCCTTCCATCAATGTCCGCTGGGGCAACCACTCGAGCGTCCTGGCGGGCGACTGGCTTTATATGCAGGCCTTC
>JAJYHU010000374.1 GCA_021784615.1 Acidobacteriota bacterium
CCTCATCCGGGAGGGTGGGCGAAAGGAATTGAAGTATTCCGCCACTACGTTCAGCAGGTCAACCCTCCCCGCCCGTTGCCCCCGCAGGTCAGGGATGGTCTGGGCTTTCAGTCCATTTGGATGACCCAAGCGCCCGAAACCGACCCTTCCAAAGCTTATTTCCGGTTTACGGACATTCCCCGCGTGGCCCAGGATGCGCGCCAGTATGACCTGCATGAGCTTGTCCCATGGTTCTGGTGCTCCTTTTTTGTTTTGCCCGTCCCGATTCGGAAAGATCTGGGAACCCAGCAGCAGTTTCTGAACGCCATTCAGCAAGCCCGCCGGCTGGGGGTCAACGTCGCGCCCTTCTATAGCATCCACATCATCCGTAATTTCCAGATTGCCAAGTATGGTGTTCAACCGGGAAATGAAAACTGGACTTACCATCCCGAACTAATCCCCCGATTTCGACCCTACTACGCCCACGATCTGGATGGAACCTGGATTGACGATGACAACCCGGTGTGGGACAAGGATGTGTTCGCGGCTTTTTCGCAGTGGATTAATCGCGGCGCCACTTCGATCGCCTTTGATCTTTTTTCATACAAGTTAAAGCCCGGCCAGGAACCGGCGCTGATCAGGCTTGGGAAGAAGGTCCGGGCGCTCGCGCGTGCGAAGGATCCCGACTCAACCTTTGCAGGCGAGTCCGGCAATTTTGAGTGGGACGGTTCCGTCCTGGACTACAACTGGAATTGGGGCGAGTATTCCGACGCTGGCCCCATCATGAACGTCATTCACGAGCCGCGTTTGAACTGCGATGTCGACCGTTCAACGCTGGTGGTTAAAAAGTGTTTTGCTGAAGATTTCTTTCTCAATGTGATGCCGAGCAAGCCGGATATGCCGAACGGGACGGCGTTGATCAGCGATGTGCCCGCTCTTGCCGCGGCACTCAAGCAAGTCGCCCATCTCCGCCAGGAATTCCTGCCCTTTTTCACTCAGGGCGTCTTCATTGGCGATTCCGTCCTCAGCAATCCCGTGCCGGCCTTTGTGCGCGCGTACCAGTTGGGAGGAAAGCTCCTCATCCTTGTTCTCAACACTCAACGGCACCAAGCCCGCGTGGTGCTGCAGAGCAATCTCGCGTTATGGACGCCCCACCCCGGACCCTATGACGTGAAGTATTACAACTCATCGGGCAAGCTGGTGCGTCGCGAGTCCGGCCAAGGTTCCTATTGGTCAGGATCGACGCCCCGGCTCCAACCGGAGGGCCTCGCTGTGATCGAGATCGACACGCAGGAGGGCAACAACCATACCCATTGATCCGTCAGTGAGCTTCTGTTTGGCAGGTTCAGGCGCCGGACGGACTCAGCTTGTCAGTGCTCCGGTACTCATCTGAATAGAGCCCGATCTTTTCCATCGGGATGGGCTTGAAGCCGAGCTTAAACGCGGGAGAATCATGGCGGAGCTGAAAGTTCTGGTGAGCAAAATCCACAAATCGGGGGTCCGGCCCGAGGTAATTATCCTTGATCTCGACCACCTTGTTAGTTAGGCCGTCCAGTAACTGCAGCCACTGTCCTCCGTAGCAGACGTTGCGCACAATCGAATTCCCCTTGGGCAAAGCCGGGTCATCCTGCCACAAATGGACTAGTTGAGGATATTCCACGCTATAAGGCGGCTTATTGTAGGGAACCGCCTTCAACCCGTCGAGCAGCGATGGATCGCGCCCGTCGAACCAAAACCGGGCCCAACCGAGACCCCGCGCGTCGACAAAGACCGCCGGATGGCAATCGATAAAAATGTTGTTGTCCACGGTGTTGTCGCGCCCGCCGCCCAGCAGGACGGCGCGGTGCGCGAGGTGCACAACGTTGCCGTAAATGGTTGTGCCGCTCCAGCAATCGTCTAGGTAAATGGCGTTGACTTCGGTCTCGACGGGGAGATCGTGAATATAGTTGTAGCGGATGATGTTTCCGCGCTGGGTGTAATCCCGACCCATGTAAATCGCGCCCACATCCGACGTTTCAAGCGCCACGTGATGGATCTCGTTCAACTCGATCTGATGGTTATTGCCCCCCACCAGAATCGCAGCGTGAGGCGCGTCGAAAATCAGGTTGTGCGCCACGCGATTTCCCACGCCTGCGATTCGAACCGCCGGACGATAGGTTCGGGTCCAGCGGCTGTAATGGCTGATCCGATTGTTGATGGCGTAATGTCCCGCGGGTTTCAGGGTTTGGCGGTCGCCGCCCTCGAGGATCACACCGCCTTGGCCGGTTTCGGAGATGTCGCAACTTCGCACGCCGTGGGCGACGCCACCCTCGATCTTCACGGCGAAGGTGCCGATATTTCGCATGGCGCATCCTGCAATCTGGTCGTTCAAACCACCACTGATTTCGATTGCCGACCCGCGCGTGAACTCGAACGTCAGGCCTCGCATGGTGATGTGCGAAGCCTCTTTGATCTCCACCAGCGGCTGCTCAAGGAGCGAAACATAGGTCTCGCCCCCAGCGACCGGCTCCGGAGGCCAGAAGTACAATTTCCCGTTCTGCCGGTCCAGGTAGTATTCGCCGGGATCATCCAGTTCCTCCAGGATGTTCAGGGCGTAGTAGCGCTGCCCGGGCCTGAATCCGTTCCCCCGCACGCCGTTCTCCGGGCAGAGCTCAACGCGGTGGTTTTTCTGGTCGATGGATTTGATTTTCAGATAAGTGTCCGCCCAGTCCCAATTCCAGTACCCGTGCAGCCAAACGTCATCGTCTTCGCGCCAAAGCAGCGGACGGTCTCCCTGGTATGTAAAACTGTCGTCGTCCGCACCTCCGGTGGTTTTGCCTACCTTTTCCCAGCCCTGGTTCGGCCATCGCGCCAGAGTCATGGGCCGGTCCTCGAAAAAGAGTTCGAGCGGCACCGGGTGGATGGGACTACCATAACTGCGAGAAATGAGTTTGCCGTAGTCCGTAATTCCCAGGGCTCTCAAATCAAGCTGAAGAATTTCCCCCCGGTACGGTTTCTCGATTCTCTTCAAAATTTCCGCGTCGCGAATCGGGCCGAAACCTGATACGCGCCGGCCGCCGATGAGCGAAACTTTTTCATGCGGGTAGGCTTGGTAAGCAATCGGCCCGGCGCTGGTTCCGGAGTCCTCTGCTCCCAGCTTGAAGGTTTCCGTCAAGCGGTAGACGCCGCTGCGTAGCCACACCGTGATCCCGCGTTGAGGTATTTTCCCGGAACGCTTCAGGGTTCGGACATGGTCGCGAGCGTGTTCCAAAGTGGCAAACGGTCGGGCCCGGGTTCCCGCGCCTCGGTCGCTGCCGTCAGGGGAGATATAGACGTCATTCGCGCTTTCTTCCGCCGGAATTCCGGCCGCATTCGCCGCCAGGATTTGCGGCCCCGGCAAAATCGCTCCCAGCGTCCCGATGCTCAACTTGCCGAAGTCGCGGCGGGTCAAACCGCTGCCCAGTTTCCCGCCGGCGGTGAGCGAGTCTGAATCTCTCTTTTTCATTTCGGATTCCTCAACCGTTTTGTGTGATCAGCTTCAGGAGGTAAGCCTTATCGCTCAGGATTTCCTTGTCGCGCCCGACTCCTGGCGTCCCGGCTTCAATGGTGATGGGGTCGTCGTATCCCAGTTCCTTCAATCGCTCGATCAATCGGGGCCAGTCCACTTTGCTCGGCTGGCTTGCCGGAACCTGCTTGCCGATATACCGCGGATCGGTGGGATAGAAAGCGCCCTTGGCATGCACGGCCCGTACGTAGCTCCCGAGGACGTCGAGCGCGTCGACGGGATTGCCTTTATCGTAAAGCACCAGGTTGCCCGCGTCGAGAACCAGACCCAGGTTGTCCATTCCGGAGTCCGCGATGGTCCTCAGCAGGGTGATGGGTGTTTCCTGTCCGGTCTCGTTAAAAAACATCTGTCCGTTTGCCTTCGCATGTCGGGCAATCTCGCCGACGGCCTCGACGGTCTTTTCGTAGAGCGGGTTGCCCGGAACTTCCGGTATAAAGCCCCACTGGTTGAAAATCGCGGGAACGCCCACCTGCTTTGCAAAGTCGGAAGCGCGCTTCAGATGGTCGATTCTCTCGCGCCGGTGCAGCCAAGGCACGAGGCCGAAGTTGGAGGGGCCTTCGTAGAGATTATAGCTTTCCTTCCCCGGCCCCGAGGAAAACAGAACCGTCGCTTCAACTTGGTAGCGGTCCATCGCGCTCCGCAGTTGCCGGGCGGAAGCGGGTGAAAAATCCCAGATGGCCACGTGCGCGGTGGGAATCCCAAGCTGGTGGATATGCGCCATCACCTCGTCCGCGTTGTTTGAGATGCTGACCAGCAGTCCCAGTCGGTTGTGTGGAGTTACGCGCTGCGGCGCATTACTCTGCGGTCCGTTGTTTGAAGTAGTTAGCATGAGATCCTTTCATGGCTTATTGTGCCACGTGTTCGTGTGTTTGATCTATAATTCTGGCATGCCTCGCGGGAATGAAAGAACTCGCATCCGGGAAGGAGTGTCACGTGTCCTGGCCGCGGCTCGGTGTCACCAAAATTACCTTGGTGCCGTATCGCGCTTTCAGAGATGACTATCGGCCTGTCCCGGGTCCAGAACGGCCACGGCCTTGGCAAATTCTGTAGTCGGTTTGGGATTCCAAATGAAGGCTGCTGATAAAGCGTACAGCATGACCACTAGCACACTGAGGATCGCTATTCCGCCAATCATCACAACGTTCTCAAGAGTTCCGCCCACTACTGCTCCCAGCAGGTTGACTCCCAGCGCCTCAGAAGGATTTGCGAAGTCACGGAAACTCCGCGAGAAAACCATCCCCGAGAAGAATACCGGAAGACCAATCAGGGCAGCCGACGCCATCACTTTTTGAACCGCCGCAAGCGCGTCCAGCACGTGATAAGGAAACAGGGTGCTGACCCCGAGCGAAAAAAATAACCCGGCGTACGCCATCCAGCGTGGAAGGGGCTTGACCATTACGAAGGCATTGGCCAAGACGGCCATGAAAAAAAAAGCCGCAATCACTACCGCATTGACAACCCAGGTTGACCCAAATAAGAGCGAAAGCCGCGTGACCCCACTGGTTTCGAGAAGCAAGAAGCCTGCCCCCAGGAAAAAGAGATGCCAGTATCCAGGTTTCCTGATGCTGGCCCATCCGATGCGGGCCTTGAAAACGATAAAACACCAATACAGAAAGGGAATTAGAACAATCACGATCGCTACAGGAATGGTGTGGCCGCTCAGGTACAAAAAGGGCCAGTTGTCCGTGGCGAGGACGGCGTTTTGTGAATGTCGGACGAGGTATTCCGTAAGGTCCGGGAAGTCCAAATGGACTGAAGCATTCCTGGCAGCGCCTTCCAGAAACACGACCCCTGCCTGGTCATACCCTGTAAAGTAAGCACGGGGGTGCATTCCGAAAACACGTGACAGAGTTGCAAAAAGCCTGTCCGTCACAAAGGACTTTCCGCTATCAAACGCCAGAATCAGCGAGCCACCCGCCTTTAGATGGTTGCGGGCTTCCTGGAAGCTTTCGACCGTATAAACATAGTTGTCCAGCCGAACCGCCGAGAAGCTGGTCAAGAGCGTTTGGGAATCCAGGTAGCCAAAAACAATCAAGTCGTACTTCTTCCGGGTCTTCATGAAGAAGGCTCGCGCGTCATCATTGTAAAGGCTCACCCGTGGGGAACTGTAGGGATGCTCCGGGTGATAGAGAAGTCCTAAGCTGGAAATGACCGGATCAATCTACACCGCATCCACGTGCTGAGCCCCATGCCGAAGCGCCGCGGCCACGTCATTGCCCGTACCTGCCCCCACAACCAGAACGTCTTTGGGCTTGTGGACGAGCATGTAAGGCAGTTCATAGGTAGAAAACGCTGACCGGTTGGGCTCGGCGTTTGGGTAGCGCGACATAAAAGCTGATGACAGGTCTACGATCTTCTGATGGTAGTCGTGATTGACGGTCAACTGGTAAGCGGAAGGGCGATTCCAACCCGCCGGTGGAGGGAGTTCGATTAGGTCAATCCGATAGTAAGGTGACCAGATTGCATGCCCTTGATTGAGTCCTGATGCGGCAATCACGGCGAGAAACAACAGGATCACTTTCGGCTTGCGCCAAACAAAAGGCAGGGCTGCGATCAAGCCCAGAAGCAGCCAGACTACCGGCGAAGCCCCCAGATAGCATAAGGCCGTGAATGCCAGAATCCCAGCGAGACTCCCTACCAGGTTGAAGCTATACCCGCTGAGCGGCGCGAACCGCGAAAACTCCTGGCCCAAAATTCCGCCTAAAACGATGAAGAAAGCGACCACCAGCATTAGGACGGCGATGACGGCGCCGATATACTCCGCCCCCTGAAAATACCACCAGGTCGTATTCTCACTAAACGTGGTGAATGCATAGTAATTTCCCATGGGAAATGGAAGGTGAGTCAGATGGAGTTGGGTGGCGAACCCTGCCAGAAGAAAAAGTACGGCGGCGAGATAGGGAAAGAGACGGGTCAGCCGTTTTGGCGGCCTAGCGAAAACCATCCCGGTTCCCAGGCCAAAGAAACCCGCAATCAACAGCAGGTTTTTGATGTACGCAAAGACGCGGATTTCCGTTGAGATGTAACGGATAACGAGCAACTCGAAAAAAAGCGCCAGAAAACTCGCCAGCAATAATCGCAAATAGCTTTTACGTGTTGATTTCTCCGTGAGAGAAACTTCCTGGGTTGTTTGTTCCACAGCGCGGCACCATTCTCAGGCTCAAAATTCAGCACGCACTCTTGGGCGCCCGTTGCTATTGATGGCTGGAAACAAGGGCGCGTTGCGGCTGAGCGCAAATTCTGCTGCGGCGCCGGTGGGAAAACCTTTAGTAAATCCCAGTGTTCCGCACAACCCTGCCCTTCAAGCCTGGCGTCGGGCCGGACGGAACTGCGGGAATGGGCTGGTCAGCGTGTGGAAACCCCTAAAACGGTTGGAAATTCAGGCCATTATCCGCTTCTGTGACCACCAGAGTCTTAGCTAGTATATACCCGTCTGTCTCAAGAAGCCCTTTTATTTTGGATGGACTCTGAAATGTCCGTCGCGGAAAAGATCGGTCTCAACCGCTTTTTGCGCCGCGCGGCAAACCAACAACATCTGAGCTTTCACTGCGTTGTTTGTTGCCTGTCCGCGACCCATTCTTCGCCGCGCTTGCGCAGCCCATCGAGCGCTGCCTGGACTTCCTGTTGTTTGCGTTCCTGCTCGTCGGAGCTGGCGCCGGCGGGCACGAAGATGGGCGGAGCAATAAAGATGGCCGCCCGGCTGAAGGGGCGAGGAATCTGGGTTTGGTCCCAGCTCTTAGGGAAAACGAAAGCCCTGGCGAGGGAGATATGGAAGCAAAGAACTGCCGCTCCCGTCGACCGGGCCAGCAATACCGAACCGCGCTTGGCCACGAACCTGGGGCCGCGCGGACCGTCGATGGTGAAGGCTGCGTCTCGCCCCGCGCGCAGCGCCCGCGCCATTTCTGCGAGCGCCCGCATAGCTCCCCGGCTGCTCGAACCCCGCGCCGCTCCGTAGCCGTGTTTCTGGATGATACGCGCGATGTACTCGCCGTCAAAGTTCTGGCTGGTCATCACCACAATGCCGCGCTTTCTCCAGAACCAGGTGGCGGAGAAAATCTCGCGATGCCAGAACGTATAGATCATGCCTTTCCCGGCCTTGTTCGCGGCTTCCCAATTTTCCCATCCCTCGACGTGCCAGCGCAGCGTGCGGCCGATCGTAAGCACTGCAAGATAGCCTGCCCAGGCGGCAAGCACTATCTGCAGGCGCTGCCAGAACGTGAACTGGCGGGGATTCTGTCCCAGCTTGATGTGCTTGTCCCGACCGTTGACATCCGCCTGAGCGCCTACCTCGTCCGCGATTCTTTGGGGTGCATCAGCCATACAGCAATCTGGTCCCTAAACCGCTCATGATAGCGGCTGCGTTTTTAACACAGAAGCCGCCGGGTGGCAGCGGTCAACCGGCGGCTTGGGTTAGCCGTGGGTTTGTCTCCGTAGCCTCTGTGATGGGATTGCCTCTGCGCTTTCTGTGCTCCAGGGTTTTCGTTTGCCTGTCACTTCTTATCCCCAGCCCACTCGCCTCACATTCGTTCGTAACGCGGCCCGCCGCCCCCTTCAGGGCACGCCCAGGTAATAATCTCATATGGGTCTGCGATGTCGCACGTTTTGCAGTGAACACAGTTTGACGCGTTAATCTTCAGGTGCTTGCCGGACCCGTCGGCATTATCCTCTATTTCATAAACCCCTGCTGGGCAGAAGTGCTGGCAGGGATTGGCGTACTCGCGCGTGCACCGGTTGTTGCATATGTCAAAATCGGCGATGCGCAGGTGGGACGGCTGGTCTTCCTCATGATGTGTGCCTGAACGGTAGACATCCGAGACCTTATCGAAGACGAGCTTTCCGTCCGGTTTGACCTTTTCAGTCGGCTGGTCGGCAAAGTTTTCCATCCGCTTCATGTGTTCATGGTCTTTGCGTATGCGGTAGCGCCCGTGCAAGCCTCGACCGCCTGTGCAAAATTGCAGGCCTGCATGGAACGCTCCCTGCCAGAAACCGTGCGCAAAACCCTGCCGGTAGTTGCGAACTTTCCAGAGTTCATCGTAAGCCCAACTGGAGCGCCATTTGGCGTCAAAGGCGCCGAGCGCCGCTGCGGAAAAGCTGTCCGCCAGCAAAGCTTCAAAGACCGTTTCTGCTGCCAGCATGCCTGTTTTCATCGCCAGATGAATGCCCTTGAGCCGCTGGGCGTTCAGGAAGCCGGCCCCGTCGCCCACGATCAGCGCGCCGGCTGCGGCCGTCGAAGGAAGCGAAAAATAGCCGCCTTCGGGGATGGTCTTTGCGCCGTAGCGCAGCATCTCGCCGCCTTCGAGGAGCTTCTTTACCGAAGGGTGCATTTTGAATTGGTTGAAGCTTGCGTGAACGTCAAACCGCGGATCTTCGCTGTCAAGGCCGGCCACAAAGCCGATAGATGCCTGTGTATCTGCGATTGCATAAATGAACCCGCCGCCGAACTGCCGGGAACTGAGCGGCCATCCGGCGGTGTGAATCACCTGTCCCCGGCGAAGGCGCCCTGCGGGAATGTCCCAGAGCTCCTTGATCCCCAAAGAGTACGCTTGCGGGTTCGATTCGCTGTCGAGGCCGAGGCGCCGGATCAGTTGCTTGGTAAGAGACCCGCGCGAGCCTTCGGCAAACACCACCACTTTTGCTCGCAGGTCGTATCCCGGCTGGAAATTGGGTTTGGGATTTCCGGACTTTCCGACGCCCTTGTCATCCGTGCGGACGCCCGCGACTTGCTCACCGTCA
>JAJYHU010000091.1 GCA_021784615.1 Acidobacteriota bacterium
CAGAGGCCGAGTCGCCCCCCAATTTGCAACTAGACCTGCTGCTGGCCTGGGAGTCGTACAAAATATGAGGAAAGTCCTGGTAATTTTGCTTATTGACAGATCGCACCAGCCGGCATAAAGTAAAAGATTCATATGCTATTCACACTGGCACATCACCATCACCATTCGGGCCACAGGGTATGGTGTCAGTGGGTGCTGGCGTAACAGCTCGCAAGATCGGAATCAGTTAGAGCCCGCTGACAAGTTAGGTTGGCGGGTTTTTTATTTTAGGGAGCATAAAAGCATGGAATTGAAACTTGAAGGCGGGTTAATCCCCGCTATTGTGCAGGATAAGGGCACCGGAGACGTGCTGATGCTGGGGTATATGAACGATCAGGCTTTCCGGCGGACGTTGGACACTGGATACGTCACTTTCTACAGCCGCAGCCGGCAGAAACTGTGGACCAAGGGGGAAACCTCCGGCCACAAGCTCCGCGTCCACGAAGTCCGGGTTGATTGCGACAAGGACGCCCTGCTGATTCAGGCGGAGCTCGCCGGGCCTGGCTGTTGCCACATGGGTTACCGGTCCTGCTTTTTCCGCAAAGTTACCCCGCAGGGCGAGGAAACGGTCGGCCGGCAGGAATTCAATCCCGATGAAGTTTACGGCAGTTCGAAATAGGAGAAGAACGCATGAAGTTGAAGTTAGGAATACCGAAGGGAAGCCTTCAAGAAGCTTCCTTGCAATTGTTTCGGCGGGCGGGCTATGAGATCACCGTGAACTCGCGTTCTTATTTCCCGGTCATCGACGATGAGGAAATCGAGTGCATGCTGATCCGCGCTCAGGAAATGGCGCGCTACGTCGAGGACGGCGTGCTTGACGCTGGCATCACCGGCCGCGACTGGATCATGGAGAACAATGAGGCTGCGGTGGTCGAAGTTGCTGACCTGATCTACGCCAAGCACACTTTCGGAAAGGTCCGGTGGGTTCTGGCAGTCCCCGAAGAATCAGATATTCACAGTGTAAAGGACCTGGAAGGCAAGGTGGTTGCAACGGAACTCGTTAACGTCACCAAGCGCTATCTCGATCAGAACGGCGTCCACGCCAAGGTGGAATTTTCCTGGGGCGCGACGGAGGTCAAGCCTCCGGTTCTCGCGGACGCCATCGTCGAGGTTACGGAAACCGGATCGTCGCTGCGGGCGAACGGCCTGCGCATTGTAGAAGACGTTCTTGAATCGAACACGAAATTCATTGTCAATCCGGATGCGTGGAAGGAATCGTGGAAGCGCCAAAAAGTGGAAACGCTCGTCATGTTGCTGAAAGGCGCTATTGACGCCGCCGGGAAAGTGGGGTTGATGTTGAACGTGCGGCGCCAGGATTTGCAGACGGTGCTCGATGTGCTGCCGGCCTTGAAGCGTCCCACCATTTCCGATTTGAGCGATTCCGATTGGGTGGCCGTCAACACCGTGATTGAGGAGAGAACGTCGCGGGAAATTATTCCCCGGCTGAAGGCGGCGAACGCCCAGGGCATCGTCGAGTATCCGCTGAATAAGATCGTCGTCTAAGGCCCGGCGGGGGGGCGCAAAGTGCAATCATGGCAAATCGAAGCACATGCATTTATTGCGGGTCGAGCCGCCAGTGCGACCCTGCGTATCTCGCAGCGGCGGAGCGCCTGGGGCGCGTGCTCGCCCGGAACAACCATACGGTTGTCTACGGCGGAGGTGCGTCGGGCTCCATGGGCAAGCTCGCGGAAGGCGCGCTCGCTGAGCGCGGCCGCGTGATCGGCGTGATCCCGGAATTCATGGTCAAGATCGAATGGGCCAATCCGCGCATCACCGAGACCATTGTGGTGCAAGACATGCACGAGCGCAAAAGGCGCATGATGGATCTGGCGGATGCGGTTGTGGCGCTGCCCGGCGGCTCCGGGACCCTGGATGAACTGATGGAAGCCATCACCTGGAAGCGGCTGGGGCTCTTTCTTGGGCCCATCGTGATCCTCAACACGCGGTCTTTCTACCAGCCTCTCATCCGGCTGCTCGACCAGTGCATCGGCCAGCGCTTTATGGATTCAAGGCACGCGCGGATGTGGACGGTGGTTCAGGAACCCGAGGAAGTGCTCGAAGCTATTGAAGCCGCCGAACCCTGGAGCGAAGATTGCCGCAAGTTTGCGGCATTATGAGAAATCCTTGAAGCGGCGCGGATGGCGCGCGCTCCGAGCTTAAGGCAAATTGATGATTCCCATATTTCGCAGTACGGATTCTCGATCGATGGAGCGCCTGGTGCGCTCCCACGGCGCTGAGCTTAAGAAAGCGGAGGCGATCGCCCGGCGCATTCTCGGCGACGTTCGCCGCCGCGGCGACCGCGCGCTCGAGGACTGGACGCTGAGGCTGGACGGGATCGATCTTGGGCGCGACGGGATTACCATCAAGCGGGCGGAAGTGGCAAAAGCTCACCGCCGGGTTTCGCGGGAATTTACGAAAGCCGTCGAGATTGCCGCGCGCAACGTCCGCCGGACCGCGGAACGGCAATTGCCCCAGGCCTGGAAGCTGGCGGAACGATCCGGCATTAAAATCAGCCAGATTGTGCGGCCGCTCGCTAGCGTTGCGTGTTATGTTCCCGGCGGCCGCTTCCCTCTGCCCTCCACGGTTTTGATGAGCGTGATTCCTGCGCAAGTAGCGGGCGTGGGTGACATCATGATCACTTCGCCGCGCCCGGCGCCGGCAGTCCTGGTGGCGGCGGACCTGCTGGGGGTCAAAAAGATTTTCCGGCTGGGTGGCGCGCAGGCCATCGCCGCTTTCGCCTACGGAACGGAAAGCGTGCCGCGCGCCGACAAGATTGTCGGACCCGGAAATCGCTACGTGGCTGCGGCCAAGAAGTTGGTGGCCGGAGAGTGCGGCATCGATTTCGTCGCGGGCCCCACGGAACTTGTAGTCGCTGGATCAAAAGGCCACCCTGCCTGGATCGCCGCTGACCTGGTGGCCCAGGCCGAGCACGATCTTGACGCCGTGGCCATTTTCATCACGCCTTCGCAAAAGCTGGCGCTCAGCGTCCAAGCTGCGGTGGGCAAGGTGCTGGAACAGCTTCCTGCGCCCGAGCTTGCGGGCAAGGCTCTCGACCAAAATGGCGCGATCGTGATCACTCGCGATCTTGATGAAACGATGGATCTGGTCAATGCCTTTGCTCCTGAGCATCTGACGCTGCTCGCCGATGCGGCGAAGCGGCTTGGCCAGGTTCGAGCCGCGGGCTCGATCTTTTTGAATGATTCAAGCCCTGTGGCGGCTGGCGATTACGCTTCCGGACCCAATCACATTTTGCCGACGGCGGGCGCGGCGCGGCTGACCGGCGGACTGAGCGCTGCCGATTTTGTGAAGACCATTTCAGTTCAGGAACTGAGCCTTCCAGGCCTTGCAGGGCTGCGCAAGTCCATTGTGACGCTTGCCCGAACGGAGGGCCTGGAAGCCCACGCTCATTCCATTGAAACGAGGTTCAAAGTTCATGGTGCGACCCCGAAGGGCCGTTGAGCGCCTGAAGCCTTACCGTCCTCCGCGTGAAGGGCGGGGCGGAAAACTGCGGCTCGATTTCAACGAGAACACGGTGGGATGTCCGGCGGGCGTTATTCGCGCTTTGCGGCGTGCGCTGAACCCTGACGCGCTGTCGCGTTATCCCGAGTACGAAGACTCAAAGAATGTTCTCGCGAAGTTCTTTAATGTCGCCGAGGATGAACTGCTGCTGGCGAACGGCACCGACGACGCCATCAAAATGATTTGCGATACGTTCGTGAATCCCGGCGATCATCTGGTGGTTCCGGCGCCCACGTTCCCGGTGTATGAATTCTTCCACAGCGTTGCCGGGGGCCGAACAACCCAGGTGCGCTATGACGAGAAGTTTCACCTTTCTGCCAAGCGTCTGCTCGCTGCCGTCACCAAGCGCACGCGCTGGATCGCCATTGCCAGCCCGAACAATCCCACCGGAACCACGCTCGCAAAGAGCGACCTGCGCGCCTTGCTGAAAGGAGCGCCCGATACGATTATTCTGGTGGATGAGGCTTACCAGGATTTTTCAGGAGAAACGGTTCTGCCCTGGATCAGGAAATATCCGAACCTGGTGGTGACGCGAACTTTCTCGAAAGCGTTTGGCCTGGCGGCGCTGCGCCTGGGTTGTATTCTGACGAATGCCGCACTTGCGGAGCCCATGCGCCGCTCGCAAAATCCCTTTGCAGTTAATTCCCTGGCGCTGGCCGGCGCTCTTGAGGCAATTCAGCACACGGATTCTGTTGCCCGTTATGTTGAAGAGGTCCGCGCCAACCGGGCGGAATTCTGCCGCTATCTCGACAGCATCGGAATTCCTTACGTGCCCAGCCGCTCGAATTTTGTCCTGACGCGCGTCGGCCCCAAGGCTCCAGAAATCGCGCTACGCCTGCGGGAGCAAAAAATCCTGGTGCGCGACTGGAGCTATGATCCGCGCTTGAAAGGCTACCTGCGTTTTACGATCGGCACCACGGTCCAGATGCGCCGCCTGCTGAAGGGGCTTGCCAAGTTCCAGAGCATGCTGGAATCGCAGAATGGCTCGCACGCCTGGAAGAACTTTGTGACTTACTCCTCAACAGGATGGTTCTCATGAAAGGGCGCGCCGCGACGCTGGACCGCAAAACCACGGAAACGAATATCGAGATCCGCCTCGAAATCGACGGGCAGGGCCGCTACAACGTTTCCACCGGCATCCGCTTTCTCGACCACATGCTGGAGCTTTTCACGCGGCACGGCGGCTTTGATCTCGATCTCCGCGCGCGCGGCGACCTGGACGTGGACCAGCACCACACGGTGGAAGACGTGGGCATCGCGCTGGGCGAGGCTTTCCGCACGGCGCTCGGCTCGAAGAAAGGGATCAACCGGGCGGGCTACTTTGTGATGCCGATGGATGAGACGCTGGCGCTAGCCGCAATCGACCTGAGCGGCCGGCCTTACCTGGTGCTCAATGTAGCCATCCGCGCCCGGCGCGTCGGCGACTTGCAAACCGAACTGCTGGAGGACTTTTTCCAGGGCTTTGCCACTAGCCTCAAGGCGAACGTGCATCTGAAGCTTGCCTACGGCCGCTCCAGCCACCACGGGGTGGAAGCGCTGTTCAAAGCTTTTGCGCGCGCCTTGCGCTATGCCTGCTCGCGCGACGCGCGGCTAAAGCGCCAGCTTCCGTCCACCAAAGGACTCCTATGATCGGCGTCATCGATTACGGAGCCGGAAACGTCGGCTCCGTGCTGAGATCTGTCGAGTACCTGGGCTTCCCGGCTCGCGCCATCGCGGACGCGCAAGAACTGGCTGAGACCTCCAGAATCATTCTGCCGGGCCAGGGGCACTTTGGCTCGATGATGGCGAGCCTTCAGAAAAAAGAGATGATCGCCTCTCTGCGGAGCCAAATGGACTCCGGCAAGCCATTCTTGGGAATTTGTCTGGGCCTTCAGGCGCTCTATGAAGCCAGCGACGAAGCGCCGAACGCCGCCGGTTTTGGCCTGTTGCCGGGGCGCGTCAAGAGGTTCGAGGGAATTTTCAAAATCCCTCACCTGGGCTGGAACCAGTTGGAAATTCGCCGCCAGGAGGGGCTTTTCCGCGGGGTCGCGAACGGCAGCTTTGCCTACTTCTGCCACTCTTATTACGGGCCTGTCACCGCGGAAACAACCGCCATGACCGAGTACGGTCAAAGCTTCGCCGCCGCGATCGAGATCGGCTCGGTTGCGGCCGTGCAGTTCCACCCGGAAAAGTCCGGGGACGTGGGCTTGAAGGTTCTGGAAAATTTTTTGAAAGGGTAGCCGTCGCCGGGCGGCGATCATAGATCGCCGCTACAGCTATGTAGTGCAGACCGCCGTCTTCGCGGTCTGCAGCTTTTACCTGAAAGAGGAGTGGCCGAATGACGATTCCAGGGCGATCCCCGCAATGCCTGCTGTGCGACGGGCCAGCAAACTACGACCCACCGATTCGACATTCGCATGTCGTGCACTGTCGGCGGTGCGGTAACTATGAAATCTCATTTCAAGCCGAGCAGAGCCTGAATCCGGGCGACAGATGGTTGTTTTCAGCCTACTGCAGACGCCATCCGAAAGGCACGACGCCTTTCATAAAAACGCCAAATATCAAAGACATCAAGTCCTCCATACCGCAGTATAGCCCTCCTGAGCAGTTGGATAACCTCCTCGATCTCATGTGCCGGATGAGTCCCTCGGAGTTTGGCATGGCGAGCTCGCTTGACCCCGAGAACGATTACCCTCTCCTCATCATGAGGGGGCCGGGCGAGGTACGATCCTACATGGCCGAACTACAAAGGCGCGGCTATATAAGCACGGTTGAGAATAAGGTGGTTCTGATAGACGGCTGGAAGCGCCTGGAGGAAATCGCGCGTTCGGCCCGGCAGTCAACAAGAACTTTCGTCGCGATGTGGTTTGACAAGAGCATGGACGACCTTTTCGAGAAGGCAATTAAACCAGCGGTGACCGAAGCAGGCTATGAACCTTTGCGGATTGATAAGTTCGAGCACGTGAACCGAATCGACGACGAAATAGTCGGTCAGATCAGACGATCCCGATTTATGGTCGCTGATTTTTCCGGGCAAAGGCATGGGGTCTATTTCGAGGCTGGTATGATGCTCGGCCTTGGGCGCAATGTGTTTTGGATGTGCCCGAAGGGTGAATTGGACGAAAATAAGGTGCATTTTGACGTGCGCCAGTACAATTTTATCGCCTACGAGTCAGTCGAGGACGCGAGGATACGCCTTTATCACAGAATACTCGCGAAAGAGGGTGAGGGCCCGGTTCGCCCCGGGAAGCAATAAAACGGGCGATGTGGACTGTGCCCCTACAGTATAGAGAATCTATGTACGCCAAACGCATCATTCCGTGCCTCGATTGCAAGGACGGCCGGGTCGTCAAGGGCATCCAATTCGTTAACCTGCGCGACGCGGGCGATCCGGGCGAGCTTGCCGGCATGTACAACACCGAAGGCGCCGACGAGTTGGTCATGCTGGATATTTCAGCCTCGCGCGAAGGCCGCGCCACCTTGATGGACACGGTCAACCGCGTGGCCCGAAGGCTTTTTATCCCGCTCACGGTGGGCGGCGGCGTGCGCGTGCTTGATGATGCGCGCCGTCTGCTTTCCGCGGGCGCGGATAAAGTGGCCATCAACACGGCGGCCGTGGAAACGCCGGATCTGATCAGTGAACTTGCGGCCCGCTTTGGGCGCCAGGCAATTGTGGTGGCGATTGACGCCCGCCGGCAGCCGGGTCAACCGTTCTTCGGCGCGCGCTGGAACGTGGTGACTTACGGCGGCACCAAGGACACCGGGGTCGATGCGCTTGAGTGGGCGCGCCGCGTGGATTCGCTGGGCGCGGGAGAAATCCTGCTGACTTCCATGGATGCCGACGGCACGCAGGCCGGGTTCGATTGCGAACTGACGGCCGCCATTGCCCGCACCGTGCCCATTCCGGTGATTGCCTCGGGCGGCGCCGGAAAGCCGGAACACTTTGCCGAAGTATTTTTGCGCGGGGCAGCGGACGCGGCGCTTGCGGCGTCGATCTTCCATTTTGGAACCCACACGATCCGCAGCCTGAAAGAATATCTCCGCTCGGAAGGAGTTTCGGTTCGCCTGTGATTATTCCCTGCATCGACCTCATGGGCCGCAAGGTGGTTCAGCTTGTCCAGGGTAAGGACAAGGCGATTGAGCTTCCCGACCCCTTTGCCGTTCTCGAAAAGTTCAGCTCATTTCCCGAAATCCAGGTGATCGATCTCGACGGCGCCATGGGCCGCGAGCCGCAAGCCGACATTGTCCGCGAACTGTGCCGCCGAAAACCTTGCCGGGTGGGAGGCGGCATTCGCAGCGTGGACCGCGCCGTTCAGGTGGTCAACGACGGCGCGTATAAGATCATCGTGGGGAGCGCGGCGTTTACGTCCAACGGGATTCATGAGGAATTTCTTCGCGCGCTTGCCGAGCGCGTCCCGCGCGAGAAAATCATGCTGGGCGTCGATTGCCTGGGCGACCGCGTGGCCATCCACGGATGGAAAGAGACTCTTCCGCTGACTTCGAGCGAAGCCCTGCCGAAGCTTGAGCCTTACTGTTCGGAATTCCTTTGCACGTACATCGACGCCGAAGGAAAGCTTCAGGGAACCGATCTCGAGTGGTTTCGCAAATTGCGCAGCGTCACCCAGTTGCCCATCACTGCGGCCGGCGGCATCACGACGGACGAGGAGATTCGCGCGCTTGAAGAGATCGGAATGAACGCCGCGCTCGGCATGTCCATCTACCGCAAAACCTTCCCGGAATTGTTTCAAGACCGGCCAAACCCCTCATGACCAATTCGGACCTTACATGCGAATCAGCACGAGTGATGCGATTACGAATCCAGATAAATGCGCGGAACGCGCTTGCCGATGGAGCAGAGGACTTCGTAAGGCACGGTGCCGGCGAGTTCTGCGATTTCAAGCGCCGTAATCGAACAATGGTCCGACTGGCCCAGCAGGATCACTTCATCGCCGACGTCGACTCCCGGAACGTCCGTCACGTCGAGCAGCGTCAGGTCCATGCTGATGTTGCCCACGATGCGGGCGCAACACCCGCGCACAATGGCCCGCCCTCGATTGGAAAGCGCGCGGCTCAATCCGTCCGCGTAACCCACCGGCACGGTGGCAATTCGCGACCGCCGGCGAGTATGGAACGCGGCGCTGTAACCGAGCGGGGTTCCGCTCGGAACATCCTTCAAATAGACCACGCGAGACTTCAACGTCAGGATGGGCTCAAGGGGCGGGAACTCAGAAATTTGCTTTTCCGGCGGAAGCGCGAAGGGAAGGCAGTACCCGAAAAGCAGAACCCCAACGCGCACCAGATTTTCAGGGAAAGATGAGCCGGCGGCCAGCGCCGCGCTGTTTGAAACATGAATCCATTCGGGGTCGATGCCGAGCGCCTGCACCTGCCGAAGCGCTTTGCGGAAGCATGCGGCCTGCTCCTCGGTCTGTGAGGCGACCAGGTCTTCCGCCGAGGCCAGGTGCGTGAATAGGCCCTTCATTTCAAGGCCGGGAAGTTCGCGATAGTGCTCGATAAAGGCCTTCACGCGGTCCGGAGGCAATCCCAGCCGCCCCATTCCGGTGTCCACTTTGAGATGAAATTCAATGGTCCGGTTGTAGCGCCGCGCGCACTCCGCGTAGGTGTCCAGCCGCAGGGTTGATGAGACGGTGGGCGTCAGGTGATATTCAATCAGGTCCGCCGGATCGCTCATATAAAGGCCGCCCAGCAG
>JAJYHU010000201.1 GCA_021784615.1 Acidobacteriota bacterium
CCCGGCGAACAGCGGTAGCTAAGTCCCAAATCAGGTATGCCGAAGCAGAAGAATAGGATGGGAAACCTCCAGACGAACGCTTTTGACTGGGAAAATATCTCCGCTCGCCAGTCAGGTATAACCGCCTATGGCCTTCTACCTGGAAACGCCAGCTTGATCTCAATGACAAACCGCAAACTGCAAAAAATATTGTTATGACTCGCAAATTCGGGCTAGTGGAGAAGTTGATTCAGATCAGGGCCGGACGGCAATAGGCTTAAGAACTTAAAAACAGGCGAGTTATGATGCTCAGAGCTCTGAAAAGCAAGCCGATGGTTCCAAAGCAGCCAATTTGCGCTGAATGCGGGATGCAATAAATTAGCTCTGCTATTCTCAATATATGTGCAATAATAGCATACTATTGTTCACAAGTAACATTAATGGGGAGTGTTATATTGGAGAGACCTGAGGCAAAAATGTCAAACCGCTCCGGTCATGCAGTCTGGGATGGAACCGGCATGTGCCTCTAAGTCATCACAGGGCCCTCCAAATAACAGGGAGGCCCGGATGTGCCCATGCGGAATCACAAATTCCGGAAATCGTGCTGCGCTATCCTAAAAAGTCCGGAACGATGTTTTGTGTGACTAACCCCATTCCTTGAGCAAGAACAGAATAATATTTGGATGACCAGTAGCCAACAGCAGATCTTCCACTTTTTGACAAGCGTTCACCGCTTTCACATGAGGGAAGGAAAGCGACGCACAAAAACTAATAGAAAGGCGCAGATGATGCGGGCAAAGTCACTCAACGATGCAAGAATCCAGAAACCCCGTTTGCTGGTCGTTGGCAGTAAAGGTTTTATCGGCCAACATCTCATAAACAAAGCGCAAGGCCTATGGGATGTATTCCCTGCGGATTGCCAAGTTGATGCTTCCGAGCAAGGAACCTTTCCGGTTGATATTACCAAGGCTGAAAGCGTTCGGGAGCTTTTCCAAAAGGTCCGGCCGGACGCGGTTGTCCTGCTCGCGGCCATGTCCGACATCGACCGTTGTGAGGAGCACCCGGATCAAGCTTGGGAAATCAATGTTCAAGGCCCGGAAAACGTTGTCAGGTCTTGCGCCGAGACAGGATCACGATTGCTTTTTGTTTCATCCGCAGCGGTATTTGATGGGACGCAGCACGGATATAAAGAAGAAGATCAACCTCATCCTCTCAGCACTTACGGCCGCACCAAACATCAAGCCGAAATGGCTATTTCAAAGGTCCTTCCGTCATCCATCATTGTTAGGCCGGCTTTGGTGCTCGGCTTCAGCCGTTCCGCCGGAACGAACGCCTTCCTTAACCGGCTGGCGCAGGCCCTACGCGAGGGGAAAGCAGTCCATGCCCCCGCAGATGAGTATCGCAATCCCATTGACGTCACAACCTTAAGCAAGATTATTGCTGAGTTGATACAAATTCCCAGCGCCTCAGGCATCTTCCATGTGGGATCTCTCGACTCTCTTTCCCGTTATGAAATGACTCGCCAACTTGCTGAAGGAATGGGCTTCCAGGATTCCCAGGTCATCCCCCAAACCGGTTCCAAACCGGGCCGGGCGGCTCGCGGAAAGGCGCACCTGCTGTTATCGGAGCGCATCCTCAAAACCTGCGGCATTCAGCCGGGAACCGCCCACGACGTAATCAGGAGGTCGTTAGATGGCTTTGCCGAAAGCTCTATATGAACTTGAATTCAATCAGGGATCGGCTTACGGACCTGAAGAGATGGAAGCTGTGCTTGAGGTTCTAAACGCTTCAGCTCCGTCCAGCGGACCAAAGGTCAAAGAATTTGAAGAAGCGTTCGCAGCGTATTGTGGCAGAAAGCACGCTCTAGCTGTTTCTTCCTGCACCGCAGGACTGCACTTGGCAATGCTGGCGGCCGGGGTCGGACCGGGCGACGAAGTCATCACAACTCCCATCTCCTGGATTTCCACGGCGAATGCAATCGCGGCAACAGGAGCCTCGGTGGTCTTTGCTGACGTTGACCCGCGCACCTTGAATCTTGATCCCGCCTCGGTAGCGGCCCGAATCACTGAAAAAACCAAAGCGATTCTGCCCGTTCATCTTTACGGGCAGCCATGTGACATGGATGTGTTTGCGGAACTGGCCCGCCCGCGCGGGATTCTTCTTATTGAAGATAGCGCTCACGCCCCCGGCGCCGAGTATAAAGGACGCCGGACCGGCGCCCTGGGTGATATCGGGGTATTCAGTTTCCACCAGCAAAAAAATATGACCACGCTCGGCGAAGGGGGAATGGTCGTCACCGAAGACCAGAAGCTCTACGAACGAGTCCTGTCGTACCGGTCGTTGTGCTGCCGGAGCTACGACCCTAAAGGGAAGTACTTGCCCATCGATGAAACAGCGGAGCCGATGGGCAAACGATATTGGTATCTGAACTTTGACAATGTGGGCTACAACTACCGGATGATGGACATTCAAGCCGCGGTGGGATTGGTTCAACTGCGAAAACTTGACGGGTGGAACGCCCGGCGCATGGAAATCGCCAAGATGTACGATGAGCGTCTCAAAAACATCCGCGGCCTCACACTGCCTTATGTCTCTCCGGACGTTAAACACGTCTTCCACATTTACGCAGTCCTCCTCCAGCCGGACTTCCCCTGGACAAAGGATGATTTTATGTGGGAAATGTATATGAACCGGCGCATCAAGGTGTGGTCGCACTACACGCCCATTCACCTAAGCACTATTTACCAGCGCCTGGGGCACGCCGAAGGGGAATGCCCGGTCGCCGAAGCCTGCTACAAACAGTATGTCAGTTTGCCGATCCACCCCCGGCTGACACCCGAAGCGGTGGACTATCTTACAACAAGCATTTTGGAAATGGCCCATGCACGCATTTGAAAACACTGTAAAGACCTTACGTGAAAAAAGAGAATTCTTTTCGCTGGACGGACCCATCCATATCGGGCGCGCTCCCGGCCGGCTGGATTTGATCGGTGGCAATGTGGACTACACTGGCGGCCTGGTTTTTGAGATGACCATCCAGGAAGCGACCTGGGCGGCCGCGCAACTGCGGAAAGATGAATTGATTGTTTTCTTGAATCCCCAAATGAAAGACCACGGATGGGATGCCCGGGTTGAGTTCAAACTCGCCGATCTGGACAGTGAAGAAAATGTGCGCCGACTGGTCAATCAGTCGCCGGGAATTCGCTGGACTTCGTATCTTCTGGGAATTTTCTATCTGTTAGAAAAGAAGTTCCCAGACCGCGTCCAGACGGGAGCAAGCGTCTACATCGAGTCTGATGTTCCCTTGAACAAGGGAGTCAGTTCCTCAGCAGCCGTCGAGATTGCGGTGATGAAGACGGTGGCGCAAGCTTACGGAATCAGCTACGAGGGCATCGAACTGGCTCAAGCCTGCCAGTGGGTGGAGAACGTGATCGCCCAGTCGGCCTGCGGCATCATGGATCAGGCAATTATCGTGATGGGGCATGAAGGGTCATGTCTGCCCTTGCTTTGCAAGCCCTGTGAGCCGCATCCTCCCGTCCGCCTGCCCTCGGACCTCGCCGTATGGGCCATTGACTCGGGCGTCCGCCATGCCGTAACGGGGATCGAGTACGAAGCAGCCCGGGCCGCCTGCTTTATGGGCTACAAAATGATTTGCGACTGGGAAGGGCTGAACCTTCGTCTGGATGACGGCAATGACATTCCGCGTTGGGTTGATTCACGCTGGGATGGTTACCCGTCCAACATCTCGCCTTCCCAGTTCCGGTCGTTGTATGAGCGCCGGCTTCCGGAGGAATGGACTGGAGAAGAATATCTAAAATCGTCAAAACTTCACATCGACCCGTTCACTCCCGTAAGGCCGGAGGCAAAATATCCCATTCGGGCGGCCACGCGTTACGCCGTGGAGGAGAACCAGCGGGTACGCTTATTTGCGGAGCTTGCCCGCGGCAATGGGCAACAAAACTCGACGGACGCTTTCATGCTGATGGGAGACCTGATGTACCAGTCGCACTTCGCCTATACGGAGTGCGGCCTGGGCTCCAAGGCAACGGACCTGATCGTCGATCTGGCGCGCCGGGAAGGAATCGCCCAGGGCATCTACGGATCAAAGATCACGGGCGGAGGCTCGGGCGGGACGGTAGCCATCCTCGGGCACCGGGACGCGCGCGAAGCCTTCCTGCGCGTTGTCCGCGGCTATAAAGAAATTCAGGGCTTTGATCCTTACGTCTTTGAAGGAAGTTCGATGGGCGCGGACGACTTCGGGGTAATCCAGGTCTAAACCATGAGCACAATAACTTCTACCAGCGCACAGAAGCGCACACCGGGCGTGGCCTGGTACTTTTTCCTGCTCGCGCTTGCCAGCTTGATGTGGTCGTGCCAGGGAATCGCCGTCAAGTTCCTCGACCGGCAAATGGGCCCGATCTCGATCACGTTCCTTCCCTTTTACGTGACCACTCTCCTTTTTATTCCGCTTCTTATACGGGAGCGCCGGCGGAATCCCCTGGGCAGCAAGGTCACCTGGGGAGACTGGAAGAAGTTTGCAATGGCCGGGGTCGCCGGGCAGGTTCTCGCCCAACTGGGAATGACCTGGGGCATCAGCGATTCGCTCGCCTCGAACGGCGCGATCCTGAATCTGCTGATTCCCGTAATCAGCGCCGTGCTGGCCTCTTTCATGCTGCGCGAGAAACTGACGCGCCTGAGGGTCGTGGCCCTTATTCTCGGGCTGGCGGGCGTGCTTTTGCTCTCGGAAAGCGACGTGCGCCAAAGCTCGTTTTTGCAGACACAGTTCCTCCTCGGCAATCTTCTGATCGTCGGCGGGTGCTTCGGATCTTCTTTCTACAACGTCTATTGCAAAGGACTGCTGCGCAAGTTCAGCGAAATCGAAATTCTCATTTTCAGTTATATCTGCGCCTCTATCGCCAGCCTTCCGCTGCTCTTCACCGTGGAACCGCTCCACTGGAAAACCCTCGCGGCGCTCGATTGGAAAAGTTGGCTGGCTTTTGGCTTTCTGGCGATTTTCATGTACGGGGCCTCGATGCTCGTCTTCTTTAAGGCGCTTCAGCACCTGGATGTGACCGTTGCATCATTTTCCCTGTATCTCGTGCCGATCTTCGGCGTTCTCCTGGCGATCACCATTCTGGGAGAGCGGTTGAGCCCCATCGCCATCGGTGGCGCCGCAATCGTGTTGGTTTCCACAGTACTCGTGATGCGTTACGATAGTTCTTCAGCGTAGAAGGCCCGGCAATGTCGCTGGGGTCTGGCAGAGGTTCCAGAAAACAAAATGGTTCGAGCGCTTTTCTTCGATTTGGGGAATGTCTTAGTCCCCTTCGATTATGGACGGTTTTATCGCCGCCTGGAGCCCCATTCAAGCTTTGCGGCGGAAGAAATTGCCAGCCGGTTTGCGGCTTCCGGGTTGCCGGCCCGCTATGAAACAGGCGCCATATCCACGGCGGAGTTTTATGAGGGAAGCTGCCGTGTTCTCGGCCTTGAGATGCCCTTTGCATCATTTGCGGAGGCGTGGTCGTCTATTTTTGATACTACCGCCAACTTTGACGCTGGATTTTTCCGCGGGTTGGCCTCGCGTTACATCCTCGTCCTGCTCTCCAATACGAATGAACTCCACTTCGAATTTATCTCAAGACAGTTTCCGTGGGTGCGCTTATTCCACCGGCTCGCCCTCTCATTTCGCGTGGGAGAAAAAAAGCCCGGTCCTGCCATCTATCATGCCGCCGTTCGGATGGCCGGCGTCCCGCCGGGCGACGCCTTCTATACAGACGACATCGCCGAGTACGTGGACGCCGCGCGCTCACTGGGCATAAACCATTCCATCATCTTCACCAGTCCCTCGCATTTAATCGCAGAACTGGCCGCGGCGGGAATCCGCGTCGCCGGCGCTTCTGACGCGCCGCAGAATGGGAAATAAGAATCCGAAGATTTAGGCGGGCACGGTGAAATCCGCAGGAAGCTTTGTGAGCGGAACGTTTGAAAGAGTCACGATCGAGCCTGGCTCAACAGTCATCTCAATGCTTCCGTCCCCGGGCGCGCCGGAGTTTTCAACCACGGTATTTGGGTGGTATGGGTCCGTCAGCTCCTTGAATGGGAAGCTCGCGCCGGGCCAATCAATCCGCACCCGCTGCGCTTTGAGCGAGCGGTTCATGGCGATCACGGTTTTGGCTCCGCGACCGCCCGCAAACGCCGTAACCAGCACGTCAGGATTCAAGCTTTCTGCCTCCACGCGCACCATGCCCGCCCGCACTCTGCGGCTGAATCCACCGAAAACACGCAGTTGAAAGCTGGAGGCCTTCGGAACGAATCCGGCGGACGGGTCGGGAACAAACAGCGTCCGAGTCCAGCCGAACGTCGGCTGTTGCACGTTCACCAGCAGCCAGCAATAACAGATGGCGCTGGCGGCGGTGAGTGTCAGATTTTTGTGGTAGAGCTGCCCCATCAAGAGCGCCAGGCGGTAACTCTGCTCCTGGTATTGCGTGCGATTCACGCAAAGCTCGGTGGAAAGGAACGGCTTGCCTTCGGTCAGGCGATGCCACTCTTCAAGCGTTCGATCGAATCCGTCAGGATTACTTCACAGACCCTGACGGTCGTACATATGAACGGCGCTGAAATCGATCACGTCCCAAGCGCGCTGAAGCCGATGAAAATCCTTCGCGGTTTGGATGCCCTTGCCGACGGTTGGCCGGTCGGGCATATAAATCTTGGTCTTTTCGAAACCGGCGCGGTCAAGAGCTTGCCGCAATCCCATCGTCATCTGGTCCCAGATTTCAGGCGGCTCGTCCGTCTCATTCAGAATGCCGATATAGTCGGGCGGCGAGCCGGTTCGTTGCTTTGAAATGCGGCAATAATCGAGCGCGGCGCGCGCAAACTCTTCAGGATTTGGAACGTCGTGATGGATGGCGCCGCTTGCATCTTTCCACTCGCGCTGGCGCGCCCAAAGCGGCATTTGCCAGAACTCGAACATCACCTGTCCGCCGATCTCGCGCAAAGACTTCAGATAAGGGAAGTCGCTTACCTCGCCGTTCGGAAAGTTGTCGCCATAGTAGTGTGGCGAGGCGTCCGCAAGCCGGTCCCAATTGTCCATCTCCGGGTCCAGGCGCTTGCCCATCGGAAATTCGCGCTGCAGCAGCAGATTGTATTCCGAGAGCAGTTCCCACCATCGCCGCTTCCCTTCCGCGCTCAGCTGGACGTAGGCGGTTGGCGTGGCGATGCCGCCAAATCCGATTATGGTTTGGCGCCGCCGCGCGGGATGGACCGCAACCGACGTCGATTCAATTTCCGGCTCCAGCAAGGCGCCTCGCACGTTCGGTTTCTCACCGGTGTAAGCAAGCTGGTGCCGCTCAACATCAAGCACTGAAACTTGGCGGCCAATCTCCCGGCCGTTCACAAAGAGCGCGAGCCCCAGCCGCGAATCGAGCGTCACGCGCACGGAGCGCACGACGCCTTGATAGTTGACCGTGGATGAATCACAAAGGAGTTCCGGGAAGTAATTCGACGGTGGATGCTTCAGCAGCGGAACCAGCCCGGCGGAATCGTAGTAGCGCTGGGTCAGCAAAATTTGCCCGCGAGTGAACTCGACCGTGAAACCACCTCGCGGGCCCGTAAAGATCCAACTGGCGGCGCCGCCGTCTCCAAGTTCGAAATCGTCAAAGACAAGTGTGCGGTCAACCAGCGCAGGAAGGAACTCTTGAAAGAAAGCATGGGGATAGATCTTGCCCTTCACCCCCCACGCTTGCACTTTCCTGGTCGATGCGCTGAACGCGAAAGGATGCAGCCGGCGCCCTGCGGGCGCGCTCGCGGCAGGCAGTTGAACGGACGTCTGAGCCTGTGCGTTGGCTTGCCCTGGAATGCCGCTGAGCCCGGCAAGGGACGTTACCGATAGCAGCGCGCCTTTCAGCGCTTCCCGCCGCGAAAACTTCCCATTTGCTTCAGCGGCATTTGTCAAATCGAATTCGGGTTCTTTTGGCATTGGGGATGACGGAAGGATTATACTGCTACTTCGGTAAACTTTTGCAGGGTTCCCCTTGCGGGTGACTGCGGATTTTGGTCGGGGCGCCCGGATTCGAACCGGGGACCTCTTGCGCCCAAGGCAAGCGCGCTACCAGGCTGCGCCACGCCCCGACAACGCCGCTATAGGGTTTTACGGCTGGGCCCGGCGCGACGCCGCGCTTGACCAGCCATTTTCCATTCTGCCAACCTTTCCGAATGGAGTCTAGGCGAATCTTCCAGGCGCTACGGCGGTTTTCCGCTGTTCGCCCGCGCTTCAGCAGGTTCCAGGCGGCTTTGTCGCGCCGGGATGGTTGCGGGCGCATGGCGCTTTTTACCCGCGGCGCGCGCAAGTTTGACTTGGGATTTGGTCGCAGCATAAGATAAAGCCTGCAACCGCACCGGCCGCAATGCAAAAATCCCCCAAACCCGGCAAGGACGGAGTTCCGAAGCGTCCCGGAAAGTTGACGACCCTTTCGCGCTCGGGCGTCGAGCGGCTCTATACCGGGACCGACCTCAAGGACTTTGACTATCAGCGGGACCTGGGCGACCCGGGCGAATACCCGTTCACGCGCGGAATTCACCGCAACATGTACCGCGGCAAGCTCTGGACGATGCGGCAGTTTTCCGGTTTCGGCAGCCCTGAAGACACGAACCGCCGCCTTCATTATCTGCTTGGACAGGGCCAGACGGGCCTTTCCATCGCCTTTGACTTGCCGACATTGATGGGCTATGACGCGGACCACCCCTTTGCAGAAGGCGAGGTGGGCAAGTGCGGCGTCGCCGTTTCGTCCCTCCGGGACATGGAAACTCTGCTGGCCAGCTTGCCGCTCGAGCAAGTCACCGCTTCCCTGACCATCAACTCTCCGGCGGCCATCGTCTGGGCCATGTACCTGGCCGCCGCCCGGAAGAACGGCGCGGATTGGAAAAAGATTTCCGGAACTACCCAAAACGACATTCTCAAGGAATACATCGCCCAAAAGGAGTTTATCTTTCCGCCCGCGCCTTCCATGCGCCTGGTGGTGGATTCCATCGTGTTCAGCGCGCGTGAAACTCCGCGCTGGAATCCCATTTCCATCAGCGGCTATCACATCCGCGAGGCCGGCTCGACGGCCGTGCAGGAGCTGGCCTTTACGCTGCGGGATGGGATCGAATACGTCGAGTGGGTGCGGCACGCCGGGCTTGCCGTGGACGACTTTGCTCCGCGCCTCAGCTTCTTTTTCAATTCCCACAACGATCTTTTTGAG